>QNUZ01000189.1 GCA_004347865.1 Archaeoglobi archaeon
CAACAATTACGGCATATGTTGAGGGCCTTCCTATCCCCCTCTCCTTCATCAGTCTGATCAGCTCGGCCTGGGTTAACAGCTGGGCTGATGGGATCTTTCTGATCTCAGCTTGGACTTTATAAACCCCCTCTTTTAGCTCTTTCCTAACCCAAACGGACTTATAGAGCTCGTAGGCTCTGCCTCTGGCATCTACAACTCTTTCTTCTTCAAAAGTTTTTCCGTCTGCAGTTATCCTGTACTTTTTGACCCTAACATCGAAGTTCCTGCATTGCGAGGCCATGAACCTCCTGAATACGAGATCGTACAATGCAAAGTGTGCCCAGCCAAAGCCCTCGACCTCAAAAACACCCTCCCCGATAAGTCTCTCAAGCGTTGGCCTGTCAATGGGTCTTGTCGGACGGATGCATTCATGCGCACCCTCTGCAAACCACTCTCTGCCCTGGAAGTCGCCTCCAAGGTATTCACGCGCTATCATCATTCCAGCCTCGCTGACTCTCGTGGAGTCTGTGCGGTGGTATGTTATGAACCCGTTCTCAAAAAGATCTTGGGCTATCTGCATGGTCTGCTTTGTAGAAATTTTTAGGATGGTGTTTGCATCAATCAGTAACGAATTCGTTGTGTAAGGCGGTAGAGGCGTGCGGACCTCTTTTTTATCCTCAAGAAGTTCAATCTTAACCTCGATCTCCTTTTGGTTCGACTCTATTGCAAGATCAAGTTCGGAGATAAACGCAATACTTTTTCTAACCCTTGCTGTCTTGTATCTCTCAACGATCCAACCCAGAGCGGGCGTTTGGGCCCTTCCAGCAGAAAGATACTTTTTTCCAAAATGATTCTGGACTTTCTGGCTTAAAACAAAGCCTATCCATCTATCCTCAATTCTCCGAACAACCTGGGCCTTTAGAAGGTCTTCATTCAGTTCTCGGAGTTTTTCCAGCGCATTCGTAATGGCCTTCTTCGTTATCTCATGAAATTCCGCCCTTTTTACATTTCCGCAGAGAAGGTTTCTAAGATCCCAGGCGATCTTCTCTCCTTCTGCATCTGGATCTGTTCCTATTATCACGAAATTAGTCTCTTCGGAGAGTTTTCTCAGAGCAGAGATCCTCCTAAAGGCATCATCTAAATCGTTTGAACCGCATTTCGGACAGACTTCTAGCTCTGTAAACTGGTGTCCGCACTTTCTGCATTTCCTTATTGTTCCGTAAACAGGAACAAAGTTCTCAAGGATAACGCCATAGTATCCCCGGTTGACCACGAGATCCGTCAAGTGTCCCAGACTTGCGGTTATAAGAAGGAGGTACTTATCGGTCGGTACCTCGTATACGGGCACAGAATCCACGAGTCTGACGCTAGGGCGTCCGAAAAATCTTGAGATCTGTCTGGCCTTAGTTGGACTTTCAACGATCAAGAGGGCAGGTTTTATCAGTTCAACCCCTGTTTTTTTGCTTCTGCTCTCATCGATCTCATGCCTAAGCTTTTCTAAATCAACTTCGTTTAGCGTTTTGAAACTTATATCGTAATATCTGGCCCGCGTCAGAAATGCATGCAGAACTTCAGAGTCGCCTTCGTAGAGGAAGCTTGCACCTTTAGTTATACCCCCTGCATGCAGTCTCGAGGTTCTGCCTGAGGCCTGTAGGTAAGTCCTTAAATCGGGTAGGATCACTTCGCCCCTCCTTATTACCGCATCCTTGACAATTAAATTTCCCTCTGCAATTACCTGCTTGAGAGTTTCCCTAAGCTCTTTTTCTACCCTCCTTATCGCCTTCAGTTTCGGAATGAACTTCTCAACTCTTTTGTCTTCCTTTAAGATGAGGGCAAGAGCTCTGATGGTGTTAATGGAGGCCGTTTCAATGTCTTCTACTCTGAATTTAAGCACGGGACTGCCCAGAAACACTGCAAATCTTATCCTTTCCGGCATGTCAATTCCTCTTACAAGCAGTCCGTAGTAATGGGCAGTACCAACAAGGTAATCTAGCTCACCTTTGGAGAACAGTTCGAAGTCTTTTGAATCTTTTGAGGTCACAATCCCGATTCTGAACCTGTCTTTGAGGTACTCGTATACCTTTTCGCACTCATCGACAGTTCTGGCGTATATTAACCCCCCGGGACCCAGCTTTTCGAGCAGTTTTGGCAGTTGCCTCCAATCATCGAAAGTTACATCCTCGATGTTTCTGAGATAGAACTGTGAAGATCCGATGGTAAAATTCAGAAACTTTCTGAACAGTTCGGCATTTTTTCCGGGTTTAGCGGTTGCAGTGGATACGACCAGCACACCCTTTTTATCGTCTTTTCCAATACCGAGCAGGGTTAGAATTCTTTCGACGTTTTTGGATGCCTTCAGCACGGCGTCAACATCGTCGACAAAGATTAGATCAAAGGTGATTTCCTTCATCTTCTCGAAATTCTTGGCCAAAAATTGTGCGGTTGTGATGAGAATTCTAAAATCCTTGATTTTTTCAAAAAATACATCCTTCGCCTCTATGTCAGAGTGATAGAATCCGACCGGTAACTTTTCGGTATCGTTAAAGCTCAGTTCAATTCCTGTTTTTTCTGCATAGGATTTTAGGTTTTCTACGGCCTGTCTGACAAGTATTGAGGTTGGAAAAATTATGTAGCATCTTTTTCCATTGTTTGCTAGGTAGAGAGAAATGGCGAGGCCAAATGAGGTTTTTCCTATCCCCGTAGGGGCCGTTAGAGTGAAGCTCTCACCGCGCAGAATCCTTTTTGCCCACATTTTCTGAATATCCCTCGGTTCGCCTATACACCTCCTGAAAAACTCGATGAAAGGCTCCAGCTCTTTGTTTTCACAAAAGAGAACATTTCTTACAGCGCAAAATTTTGAATTTATCTCCTCGGTTGTTAGATCCCCGGTGCAGACCGGGCAGAGCTTTTCGTAAATTATCTCCATGTGCATCCTTAGGAGGAAAACATAGATAAATATCTTTTCTCAAACTTCATCTGTGATCCTGATTGTCGGCGGGGGCCCAGCCGGAAGTCTGAGCGCTCTGCTATTGGGGAAAGAAAATGATGTTCTGCTGGTCGAAGAGCATCAGAGTTCCGGTTTTCCCGTGCAATGCGCTGGACTGATAAGCGACAGGTGTTTCGAGAGCTACAGTAAATACTGCAGGATAAAAAAAGCCTTGGAAAATGAAATAAAAGGCGCTTTCTTTTTTTCTCCATCGGGAAACTTTTTCTCCGCTCCTGGCAAGGCCTATGTCATCGAAAGGAAGGTTTTCGATGAAATTCTTTTTTCGAAGGCTTCGGAGGTTGCGAATGTTGCGCTGAAATCAAAGGTAAAATTCAACGGCTTAAAGCCAGTTGTAGAGGGTAGGGAGGTATCTGCTGAATACATAATCGGTGCGGATGGCGTAAACTCCGAAGTTGCCAAAGCTTTCGGTTTTAAAAGGCCGGAAATCTTGACAGCAGTTCAGTTTGAGGTCAAATTTGAGGCCATTGATGAGAACTTTGTCGAGATCTATCTCGGAAGGGCCTACAGCGATTTCTTTGCCTACGCGGTTCCATTGGGTGACACTGCCAGAGTTGGA
>QNUZ01000019.1 GCA_004347865.1 Archaeoglobi archaeon
CGTTAGTCCTTCTCATGCCTACGCCTCTTGTACTCCTCAATGAGCCTCTTAATAACGTCGTCGTAGGTTTCCCTAGGGTGGACTTTCAACTTCTTCAACTCCTCTTTACCCCGCCCTGAAGGGCGAGGCTTGGGTCAGCGAGATGTCAAAACCATATCCGATAGAGTTAAATTCACACAAAACTTAACAAAACGAGATGAAAAGCGAGAGCGGAGAGAGGCTCATAATAAGAAGGACGGGCTATCCTTCAGTGGGAGAGATTGTAGTGGGTACAGTTACGAGAGTTCTGGACTTTGGAGCTTTTGTATCGCTGGATGAGTATGAAAATAAGGAAGGGATGGTGCATATTAGTGAGGTTGCTTCTGGCTGGATTAAGGATATAAGAGATCACGTCAAAAAAGGTCAAAAAGTCGTCTGTAAAGTTCTAAATGTCAACCCAAAGAGGGGGCATATAGATCTTTCTATCAAGGATGTTAATGAGAGACAGAAAAGGGAGAAGCTTCAGCAGTGGAAAAACGAGATGGCTGCCTTTAAGTGGCTGGAGATAGCCAACGAAAGGGTGAAGCTCAGCAGAGAAGAGCTGATAAAAATTGGCAGAAAACTGTTGAAGGAGTACGATTCTGTTTATTCAGCATTTGAGGAAGCAGCTTACGAGGGTTACGAGGTTCTTTCTGACCTCGTAGGAGAGGAATTTGCGAAGGTCGTGGCTGAAATAGCTCGCGAAAATATAAAGCCAAAGAAAGTAAAGGTTCGGGGAATCTTTGAGGTCAAGTTCTTTCAGTCTGATGGGGTCGAGAGGATCAGAAAGGTCTTCTCTGGAATAAAGTCCCCGGATAATGCAAAGGTAGAGATAAACTACATTGGGGCACCTAGGTATAGGATAGTCGTTGAGGCGGAGGACTATAAAGTTGCTGAGAATGCTTTAAAGAGCATAGTTGAAAATGTTCTCAAAGCAACCAAAAAGCTCGGGGGAGAGGCAAACTTTGTTAGGGAGGCGGCATGAAGACATTGATGAGGAAGTGCACGAAATGCGGTAATTACACGCTGAAGGAGAAGTGCCCCAGGTGTGGAGGGGAGACTAGGATGCCGATTCCACCACGGTTCTCCCCAGAAGACCCCTACGGGAAGTATAGGAGGATGTTGAGGAAGGAAAAAGGATTCTTTTTCAAAAGGTGGGCGGAATGATAAAGAGAGTGGACGTTAGGTATCTGAAAGACCCGGAAAGTTGTGGCTTGAAGAACCCTGTGTTCATTGAGGGTCTTCCAGGAATAGGGCATGTGGGAAAACTCGTTGCGGATCATCTGGTAAATGAACTTGGAGCGGAGAAAGTGGTAGAAATCTACTCGCACCATTTCCCACCGCAGGTGATGGTTCTCGATGATGGGACAATAAGGATCCCTAGGAACGAGGTTTATGCTTGGAAATCGGACGGTGGTTCTCCAGATCTTCTAATACTCGTCGGTGATTTTCAGAGCATTAGCAACGAAGGGCATTTTGAGCTGGTAAATGCGTACATAGAGGTTGCAAAAAGGTTTCATGTAAGGAGGATATACACACTTGGCGGTTATGGTCTGGGCAGGCTTGTGGAGGAACCGTACGTTGTTGGCGCATCCAATTCAAAGGGACTGGTAGAGGAAATGAGCAAATTTGGTGTGAGGTTTGAGCCAGGCGAGCCTGGGGGAGGGATAATAGGCGCAGCAGGCCTTTTGCTCGGAGTTGCAGGGCTTGAGAATATAGAGGCGGTTTGCCTCATGGGAGTAACTTCTGGTTACATGGTAGATCCTAAGAGCGCAAAGGCAGTATTGGAGGTCCTATCGAAGATTTTAGGACTGAAAGTATCTTTTGAGGCTTTAGAGAAACGAGCAAAGGAAATGGAAAAGATCATTGCGCAGATAAAAGAAATGCAGGAACTTGCAGTCCAGCAGTGGAAGAGCGATGAAGATCTGAGATACTTCAGATGAGGTTCTGGGAAATCGACTTTGCGAGAGGTATAGCTGTAATTCTGATGCTTATATTCCACCTATTTTTTGATGCGTACTATTTCAACAAGATCCCGCTTGACGGAGTTTTCTGGTACGTCTTTCCTCGCTTCATAGGTGGAATGTTCATTTTCATTTCAGGCTTCACCTTCAGCATTGCATACAAGAACGCAAAATCAGTCTTGAGGAGAATTTTAAGACTCTCTCTCGTTGCCAGCGGAATAACATTCGCCACTCTCCTCTTTGAGCCCGATAGAGCGGTGTTTTTTGGTATAATTCACTTTTTTACTTTTGCCTCCTTCTTTGGGATTCTTTTCATAGGAAAACCATTCTTGAGTCTTTTTGCTGGTCTCTTTCTGATTTTTGCGAATTTTAAGATCCCGGAAATGCGGATAGACGGACCTTACCTGCTGTGGCTGGGAATAGTGCCATATAATTTCAGAACACTCGATTACTACCCTATGATTCCTTGGTTCGGTGTATTTTTGATAGGGATGTTCCTTGGCCGTCATTACACCAGAAAAAGTTCATTTTACTGGCAAAACCCGATAAGCTTTCTTGGAAGGCACTCTCTGGTGATATATCTGATACAACACCCAATAATTGTTTTAATTCTCCAGCTATACTATGGGGATATACTACAAAAACTGCTAAGTTAAATGCCACAAATTTCTGCCACCCAACATGCAAGAAGGCCATAATGCGCTTAAATTATCTCTGTCTCCTCAAACCCGCAACCGGGCCTATGAACTGTTAAATGTGAAACTGAAAGGATAAGAGTTACGCAGTATCAGAACAGTTATGAATCCAGTGGGAAAAGTTTAAATAAATAGAAAGTCTAAATAAAGCGCCCTAACAATCCGATGATAGTTCCCTCCCGGAATGCAGGGCTTGTCTACAGTGTGTCCCTAAACGGGTGGGCCTAAAGCCCGACTGGAGGAATGTTTGAATTTAGTGTAAGAAACTTGGGGGAGTAGTAATGTACTGGAGTCCGGTCATTGAAAGAATGCCTTTAGAGGAATTGAAGCGAATCCAAGAAAAGAAGCTGAGAGCTTTGGTTAGAAATGTTTACGAGTATTCGCCATTCTACAAGAGAAAGTTTAGAGAGTTAGGAATACATCCAGAAGATATTCGTGGCCTCGAAGATCTCAAAAAGCTCCCATTTACGAGGAAGCAAGATCTAAGAGACAATTACCCCTTCGGAATGTTCGCAGTTCCAATTTCGCAGATCGTCAGATTTCACGCTTCAAGTGGCACTACAGGAAAACCTACACTTGTCGGGTATACTGAAGATGACATAAGGATTTGGGTTGAAAGTCTCTGCAGGGGATTAGTTAGCTGTGGGGTGTGCAACGAGGATATAATGCAAATCGCCTATGGTTATGGGCTTTTTACTGGTGGCCTCGGCTTTCACTATGCGGCCGAAAAAATCGGTGCCACAGCCTTGCCAGTATCTGCCGGAAACACTGAAAGACAAATAAACCTGATGAAAGATCTTGGCGTAACTGTTATTGCCTGTACACCATCCTATTTCCTTTACATGGCCGAATATGCCGAAAAGATGGGTACAAGCATAAAGGAAACGAATTTGAGGATGGGAATTTTCGGAGCTGAGCCTTGGAGTGAGGAAACTAGAAAGAGAATCGAGGACAAGACCGGAATAACTGCTTACGACGTGTACGGTACTTCAGAGCTTAGCGGTCCACTTTTTACAGAGTGCGTCGAAAGGGACGGGCTCCACATCTGGGCAGACCACTTCCTAATTGAGGTAATTGATCCCAAAACAGGAGAAAACCTCGGGGAGGGTGAGAGAGGAGAACTCGTAGTTACAACGCTCAGCAAGGAGGCTATGCCACTGATAAGATGGAGAACCGGGGACATTACTATTATGGAAACTGAAAAATGCAACTGCGGGAGAACTCATCCAAGGATCCTGAGAATTCTTGGTAGAAGTGACGACATGCTGATCGTCCGTGGGGTTAACGTGTTCCCTAGCCAGATCGAACACGTTTTGATGCAGATCCCCGAAGTTGGAGAGCATTACATGATAATACTTGAAAGGAAGGAAGAACTGGATGAAATGACGGTCCAAGTGGAGCTGAGTGATAAAGTGAAGATCGACAAGCCGGCAGATATACTGAATTTAACGAGAAAAGTCGAGGATAGACTTAGGGTCGTTCTGGGAATTTCCGCAAAGGTCGAGCTCGTAAATCCTGGAACCCTCCAGAGATTTGAGGGGAAGGCTAAGAGGGTTATCGATAAGAGGAAGATTTGAGGTGGTTTTATGGTTAAACAGCTTTCAGTATTTGTTGAAAATAAGCCGGGGAGACTTGCCGCAGTAACAAAGGTTCTCTATGAGAAGGGGGTCAATCTCAGAGCATTCATGATTGCGGACGCAGGTGACTTTGGAATAATCAGAATGGTTGTGGATAAAACTGACGAAGCTTTTAACGCTCTGAAATCTGCAGGCTTTACGGTTACGCTGAATGAAGTTCTTGCTGTTGAGGTTGAGGACAGACCGGGAGAATTGTACAGAATATCAAAGGCTTTGGGAGACGAAGGTATCAACATCGAGTACGTTTATGCATTTACTTCAGAAAAGCATAGGGCTTTGATAATCTTCAGAGTTGACAACAACGAAAGGGCAATGAAGGTACTTGAAAAAATGAACGTCCTCTTCAAAGGAAGTATTGATTGATCTAAGTGAGCTGCTCCACGACTGAAGTCGGGAGCTTCCAGCGTTAAGGGAGGGTTTTATTTGGGCAACATGTCCGCATCTGTGGCAAATTTTAGAAGTGTTTCTAGTCTCTTCTTTCGTCAAATACTGGAGTTCAATGAGCTTTAACCTCAATCATGATACTCTCAATCTTTCTTCTTTCCTCATCTGTAAGCGAAGGCATGAACCACATCTTTTTCTGGACCTCTTCGGGAGGATATACCGCGGGATCCTCAAGCAAATCTGGAATGAAATCCCAAGAGGCTCTTACGGGGTTTGCGTATCCTATGAACTGCGAGTTCACGGCCGAGACTGCTGGGTCGAGGAGGAAATTTATGAACTCGTGAGCGGCGTAAACGTGTTTTGCATCTCTTGGAATGCAAAGGTTATCAGTCCAGATGGTGCCCCCCTCTTCGGGTATTCCGAATTCCACTTCGCTGAATTCTCCTCTGAGTCTAACTATATCCCCATTGTAAGCTTGAGCCACGGAGATCGTGCCCTTCTTCAGACCCTCATAGTATACATTCGTTCCGGCGTATGCTGCAAGATATGGCTTTTGCTTTATCAGGGTATCCTTTACTTCTTCAAGTGTCGTATCGCTCCAGTCATCGATTCTCTTTCCAAGATAAGCCTTACAGGAGCATATAACTTCTGTGGCTTCTTCGAGCATTGTAATCTTTTTCTTATATTTTGGCAAAAATCCATATTCTGGGTTGAAGATCTGCTCAAGCGTTGTGACCTCTTCAACGCCTTTACGCCAAGCAAATCCAGTAGAGCCCCACATGTAGACAAGGCTGAACTTACCCTCTGGGTCATAGGGCAGATTTTTGAATTTCTCATACAGGAACTTGGCATTAGGAATAAGCCTCTTGTCAAGTTCTAAAAGCAATCCCTTTTTTCTTGCTATATCAACGCAGTAGTCGGGCAAGACAACGACATCATAACCGGTTGCTCCCGCTTCGAGCTTGGCCAAAACGTAGGATGGATCTTCGAATTCCTCGTAGATGATCTTGTCTCTCGGAATCCCTGTTTGCTCTGAAAATACCTCGAGAAGACCCTCGTTTATGTAGTAGGACCAGTTCCAAACTCTTAGCTCATCTTCGAGAATTTTCTCCCCTCTGGCCCTCAATCTCTCAATCTCACCTTCTAGTTCCAAAATTCGGTTTCTAGAGGAATAACTTCCGAATATAAACCCGGAAATTCCACCTGCTGCAAGACCAACAATCCCAGCGACTGCAATTTTTAGAAAATCCCTCCTATTCTTATCAACCATGATTTTCTTTAAAATTTGTAGAATAAATACTTTACTCTCTTTTGGTTGAAATCTTTGCGTAAAGATAAGCGAGGAATAATGACACAAAGAGCATCAGAGTGGTTAAGGCGTTTAGACTTGGGCTAACAACACCTCTTGCAGCCTGAGACCAGATCAGGAGTGGGAGGGTTTGAAATCCCGGTCCAGTGGTGAAAACGGTCTTAATGAAGTTGTCCCAGGAGAGAGTGAATGCTATGAGTGAGGCTGCAATTATTCCGGGCATGGCAATCGGTACCGTTACCCTAAGGAATGTTTGTACCTCGTCTGCACCCAGTGTTAGGGATGCATCTTCGATTGACCTGAGCTGGGATGAGAGTCTCGCGTTTACTATAATGAAAACAAAAGCTATATTAAAGGCTATATGCCCCAAAAGAACTGAATAGAAGCCGAGAGGAAAAGATAGAAGTCTGTAAAAAAGAAGAAGTGAAAGCGCCTCCGTGATCTCTGGAATTACGATTGGGGTGTAGAACAGCGATTCGAATCTCTTATTTGTCTTTAGAAATGCATAAGCCGCGAAACTACCAAGAATAACTGAAAATAGGGTTGAAAGCAGGGCAATTGATAGACTGTTATAAAATGAGCGAACTATATCGCGATCCTCAAAAAGCTTTACAAACCATTTTGTGGTTATCTCTCCTCCATCAATGAACGAAGAAGCAACCACATATACAATTGGTATGTAGAGGAACATAAAGATCAGAAGTACAAGGAACCGGATCATAACTCTATCCTCTCGGATCTTTTGATGTATATTGTTATCGCAAGAAGCACTAGGGCCATGTATACAACCGAAAGTGCGGACCCCTTCCACCAGTTGTGGTATCTCAGGAATAGGTCCCATGTAATTGTTCCAATTGTTGCGTACGTTCCGCCAAGCATTGTCGGAACCACGAACTCTCCAAGAGCCGGGATGAAAACAAGAAGCACTCCAGCAAATATCCCGGATTTGGAAAGAGGAAGTGTAATCTTTAGAAAGGTCTGAGAGGGTTTTGCACCAAGAACATACGAGGCCTCAATCTGCGATCTACCCACACGCTCAAGGGACGCATAGAGAGGGAGAATCATGAAGGGGAGGTAGTCATATACCATTCCTATGACCACAGCCGGAAAAGTGAACATAAGTCCAAGCGGGGTAAGCAAGGTCATTATTGCATAGGTGCGAAGAAGGAAGCTGATCCAGAAAGGGAGAATTACTAGGAGTAGGAGGAAATTCTTCCACTTTCCGGCCTTAAGGGCGATATAGTAGCTGAGAGGATAGGCTAGGATGAAACACAGCACAGTCGTAATGGAAGCAAGTATCAGCGAATTTATGAAAACCTTCAGGTAAAGGGGGTCAAGTATTTCGGAGTAGTGTTTGAGCGTGAAGCCGGGGAATCCGAAACTGTAAAGGAGAGTTATGAGAAAAGGCAAGTAAAATAGAACAAGGAGATAGATAATTGCTGGTAAAGCGAGAAAATGCCTCATGCCTCGAAGATTATCGCATCATCGGCTCTCCATCCGAGCTCCACTTTTTGATTCTCTTCCACTCTCAAATCTGAGGAAGTCAGGCATTTAAGGCAAAAGTCGTTTATTCTTGCCTTAACTGAGAGGAATCCTCCTACGTATGCCACTTCCTCGACGACCGCATTGTACACATTGTCCAAATTTCGGCAGCCGATTTTTATTTTCTCGGGTCTTATTGCAACCAGCACCCTTTTTGCGCCGTTAAGGTTTGAAACTTTTATGTATCCGATTTCGCTTATAAGACCACCGTTGTAGACTTCTGCAGGGATGAAGTTCATTTCTCCGATAAACTCGGCTACAAACTTTGTTGCAGGATTCTCGTATATCTCAGCAGGTGTTCCGATCTGTTCTAGGCTCCCCTGATTGATAACGGCAATTCTGTCAGACATTATAAGTGCTTCCGACTGATCGTGTGTGACGTAAACTAATGTAGTTTTAACTGTTTTCTGGATCCTTTTAAGTTCTGACATCATGTGTTGCCTAAGCTTGAGATCAAGGGAACCTAGAGGTTCATCGAGCAGAAGTACTGAGGGTTCTATTGCCAGAGCCCTTGCTATCGCAACCCTCTGTTGCTGACCACCAGATAGCTGGTTAATTTTCCTTTTTCCGAATTTTTCAGGGTCGAGATTAACAATCTCTAAGCATTCTTTCACTTTTCTCTTTATTTCTTCCTCTGGCGTCTTCCTGACCTTTAGACCGTAGGCCACGTTCTCAAAAACGTTCAAATGAGGAAATAGTGCAAGATCCTGAAAAACCATTCCGACATTTCTCTTATAAGCTGGAACGAAGGTAACGTCTTCTCCCATTAGCCTAATGGATCCCTTATCAGGGTATAGCAGACCAGCGATCAGCCTGAGAATTGTTGTTTTTCCAGAACCGCTCGGCCCAAGGATCGAGAAGAACTCTCCTCTACGGATTTTGAGTTTTATATCCCTTACTGCTTCAAAATTGGAGTAACTTTTAGAAACTCCATCGAGCTCAACCGCAAACCCTTCCATTGAGATTAGATTAGCCCCCTAGTTTAAAAAATTTGCGGTTTCAGTTAGTTTTTGCAAATTTCTGTTTTCTGCAATTCCCGACACATTCAGAATTGGCCGGTCTGTTAGGTCAAAATTAAAGCTACTTTAGATTAAAATGAGGCGGATTATGCCTCATGTTCTAAAGTATCTTTAGTAAATATAATATTCTACCCTATTCGACCTTCATTAGTCTGTACTTCTGCTCACCCAAACCTAGCTCTTCTGCGTACTCAACCATACTCTCCGGAGCCGTCCACTGCCAGAACCTGTCTTCCCTGAGAAGATCGCTTATTGGCTGGGCATTTTTGTACAGATCATAACTGGCCCGGTCTATGGAAACGATGTCTTTCGAGGCGAGTATTCCAATATCTGAAATCAGAGCGTTATCGCTGTATGGATGGCAATCGCAGTGCGGAGTTACGTCAATTATGAAGTTGAGATAAGCCAGCTTTTTTGCTATCTTTAAAACCCCTTCTGCACATTCCACGATTCGATCACTAACATCCTTGCCCAGCAGCCAGTCTATCTCGACCGCTTCTTCTTTGCAAACTTCCGCGCATCCTGTGCACCGCAGGCATCTCTGTTCAACTATCTGATAATTTTGAATGGCATTGGTGGGGCAGATCTCAAGGCATCTTCCGCACTTGTTGCATTTTTTGGCAACTATCTTTGGGTAACCTCTAGCATGAAGATCGAATTTGGAGGGCTTGGCAACGCATCCGACTCCCGCGTTCTTTATGCTCCCTCCAATTCCGGACTGCATGTGGAGCTTGAAGTGTGTGCAGAAGACTACGGCGTCAGCTTCTGCTATCGCCTTTGCAACGTAAACTTTTTTCAGGTATTTACCATCGATTGGAACTTCAACGAAATCGAACCCAAGAAGACCATCTGCAATAATTATCGGGGCCTTAAGTGTTTGCTGGGTATATCCATTTTCTTCAGCTATTTCAAGCCGTCCTATTGCTGTGCATCTTGGTCTTGTCATCCCAAGTCCAGTTGTTTCGGTAACAAAAGGTCTTCCGCCTGCTTCTATAACTTTTTCTACAACAGCCCTAACATAAACGCTCCTTAAAGTTTTTGTTGTTCCCCTATCGCCAAAATGAGTTTTAACTGCGACAATATCTCCTTTCTGGATATCGTCAAGAATGCCACTTTCATCGATAAGATTCCTAAGTTTGCTAACTAGGCTTAAGCTTGGCTGATACCACTTTTCTGGATTCAAGACAACTGCACGCGAGTCTACGTAAAAAACCTCCATGAGATTACGAGAGCATTTTTGTTAATATCTCTTTCGCCCGTTCTAACCCATAAACACCCTTTTCAAACTCCGAATTGTTCGATTTCAGGATTTTCATTTTCCCGTTCTCTATCTCGACTATATTTGGAAATAGCATCATCAGACTAATCTCGAATGCCATGTCTTGGGCCCCTTTGACGAGTGTGAAGATAGCATTTGACCTATCTTTTTCAACTTTGATCAGTATTGTTCTTAATAGATTTATTATCTTCGGCAGAGGCTGATAAATTGCGAGGCCAGAAATAGAGTTTAATATGAGTATGTAGTTCCCATTGATCTTCTCAATAACCTTTGAAAATGAAAGGCTGATCTCATTTAGATTCGTTGGATTTGGTACTATAAGGTCTCTCTCTTTGTCTATCGCCTCGCTCATACCCCAGCTAAAGGCATCAATTACCCACGATCTCTTTTTAATCATCTTCCGCACGTTTTCAATGCTGTAAGTTGTCGTAATCCAGATCACATTTTCAAAGTCATTGGAAATTTCCTGTAGAACTTTACACTTCCCGGCTCCGGGATAACCAGAGAGCAGAATGTATGACATTCAACCAATAATTTTCACGAAAGAGATTTAAATATTTCTGTCGACGATTATAGTGTTCAGGCTAACTCCAGAAAGGGCTTTAATTGTCGGAAAAACTGCAATAATATCAGATCTGCACTTAGGAATAGAAAACGCAATGCAAAATGCAGGAATCGCAATCCCAAGAATGCAGATTGTGGATGTTATCGGCAGAGTCAAAAAAATACTGAATAAATACGAAGTTGAAGAACTTGTAATAGCTGGCGATCTCAAGCACGAGTTCGGAGAGAATCTTCCTTACGAGTGGGATGACGTTAGGGCATTTTTGGATTCTGTGGACATTGCAATCTCCGTGGTACGCGGAAACCATGATAACTTTCTTTCCGCAATTCTTTCGGAATATTCGATCGAACTGAAGGAATATGAAAAGGTCGGAGAATATTATGTAGTTCACGGCCATAAAGATTATGGATTTGGGAAGGTCGTTATGGGCCATGAGCATCCAGCAATTAAATTCAGGCGAACCGGTGCAATTTACTCGTATCCATGCTTTCTAGTTGCAGATAGGACTAAATTCGTCCTTCCAGCGTTCTCTTCTCTAGTTTCTGGTAGCGATGTTCTTCAGGGTGAATTTTTATCTCCAATACTCAAAAAATCAAAAAAGATCGAGGTTTATGCTGTTGAGGAGGAGGTAGTCTACTTGGGAGAGCTCGAGCTACTTCGAAAGGTACTCTAAGCCGATTGATTTTCTGTATCTCATTCCTGGAAACTTAATCTCTTTTAGTGCGGAATAAGCTCTCTCTCTTGCCTCTAGGAGCGTCTCTCCCCTACCCACCACGGTGAGAACTCTACCGCCCGTGGTTACGAAGCCATCTGACTTTGCGATTCCGTTTGCGTATATTTCTGCAATCTTCCGCGCATTCTCGATTCCAGTAATCGGCTGACTAGTGTAGTGATCTGCGGGGTATCCCGGCTTTAACCCTTCTCTGCCTCTTAGAGCGCCGCTAACGGCACAAACCGCACAGCTGAAGCTGGGGCTGAATTCTACGGTTACTCCATCGAGTTCCCCTTCTACGACTGCGAGAGAGAGCTCCAATAGGTCAGTCCTGAGTCTTGGAAGCTTGGCCTGTGCTCCAGGATCGCACTCTCTTACATTTATCTCCAATACCTTTGGTTCGCCGTTCACGAGCATTATGACAGGATATAGGATACCCTTGAAACCAGATTGCCTTGCGATTGGTTCAACGACCTTTTTCATGATTTTTTCTTCGATCTCTCTGTTCACATCGGGATGGGGACTTATAGCCCCCATTCCTCCCGTGTTCGGATTTAATAGCAAACCTCTTTTGTAGAGCGATTCTATTTCCTCTCTCTTGTAAAACTTTTTTCTAAGTCCTATATAGAAGTCCCGTAAACCCTCAAAATCATCATCGTCAAAGGCTCTTTTGTAGTCCTTTGCATGGCCAAAAGGAACGGCCCTCTTTCCATCACACAACGCCGTAAAAGCAATCTCAATTCCTTCGAGTTTCTCCTCTATTACGATCTTTTCTCCCGCGGAGCCGAATTTCCTTTCAACCATGATCTCGTCAACAGCTCTTAGAGCTTCTTCTACAGAGTCGCAAACGTAAACTCCTTTCCCAGCTGCAAGCCCGTCTGCCTTAACTACGACTTTGCCGTTTGAGTTTTTTATGAACTCTTTTGCCTTTTCAGGATCGTCAAAGTTCTTGTAGTCGGGAATTGGTACACCAATGCTTTTCATGAAATCTTTCGCCCAACACTTGCTTGCTTCTAGGATCGTCTGCCTCTTTTTTGGTCCAACAACCATTAGACCCTCCTCTTCAAGTCTGTCGACTATCCCTAGGCTCAGGGGCTCTTCGGGACCGATGAACACGAGTTCGGCATTCAGCTTCGCAAATTTAACTATCTTCTCTATATCCCTTATAGAGCTTATTTGTCTTCCTTCGAGCTTTGCAATTTCGCACTTTTCAAAGAACTCACTTCCGGCATTCCCGGGTGCTACAAAAACCTTCTTCACCTTCTCGCTGCGCGAGAATGCGTGAGCAATTGCGTTCCCCCTTCCTCCAGCGTCTACAACCAGCACGTTCACGCGAGAAGCTTAGTTGTTTTGGGATATATAATTTGAACCTTCAAACGTTCCAGTTTATTTCTCGGATATACAGCAAAAAATAAAAACGATTCAGCATCACTGTATAATGGGTGATGGGTATCTTCTGGGAGATCATACTCTCATTTGTAGGAGTCGTTGCTGGATTTTTGGTTGCCGAGTTTGTTCTTGATAAAATTGGAGTTCGAATTGATACTCAGAAGACGAAAGTGAGCATTAACGAACTTCCAGATCTTCTCAACAGAAAGTTTTTGGTAAACTGTGCAATTTTTATTGGTGAAAAAAAGAAATTTTCGAACTTGGAAGAACATGAAATTGCAGAGATGAAGAAATTGGTTGAAGAAACAAACTGTAATGAAATTGCTATATTTAAGGAGGGAAACTGCAAACTCGCGGTAAGAGACGGAAAGGTTCTTGTCTGTGTTCGGGGCAGGATTATATCGATGAAGGATTTAGCCGAGATTTCTGGAATTATTCACAGATCATTGAGAGGTGTTGGTTGATGATCCTGTTGGTCATTGCCCTGATCTCTACATTTTCGGTTCCCCAGGGAGGTGACTTCAATCTCACACTTTCTGAGCAGGCATACGTAGAATTAGACCCTTGCATGTTTTTTGAAAATTCCGAGAGTTCTGGAAACTTTTCTCCAGGAGATTACAGAGTAATTGTGAGCTATGGTTGTGAACCAGGCATAAAGGAGATTTTGATAAAGTCTCGGAGTGGAGCCGAGAATATAATTATAAAGGTTGAGAAGGTTGAGAATGTCAATCAAAGGATAGTGGAACTGCAAAAGGAGGTAATTTCCTTAAGGAAAAATGTCGAGGATCTGACTCAGAAAAGAGATTACCTGCAGAGTCTGGTAGCTGTTTTGAATGACATAAATGTTCAGCTATACGACAAGCAGAAAGAGTTAGCGGAAAGGAATAACATGCTGGCCTCTGAGCTAGATAAAACAAGAAAGGACCTCAATAACTGTTCAGAGAACGTGAGTAAACTGGAAAACAGGCTTGTAGGTATGCAGGCGTTGTTAGATTCCACGAAAATTGATTTGGATCACTGCAAGTCTGAACTGGCTTCTTTGGGTAACATTCTCAGCAATTCCTCATTTTATTTGGATTTCTTCAAAAACTTGGCCATCCTAGCTCTGGCCATCTTAGCAGGGGTCTTCTTGGCAATGCTGAGGAGATACTGATGCGAATCTTTGTTCTCGGGCCGGCTGGAAGCGGAAAAAGCACATTGGTGAAGGAATTCTCCAAATTTTTGAAGGATTTAGGTCATGATGCCAAGTGTGTAAACTTGGATCCTGCAAGCGAACCAGTTTACAGAGCTGATGTGGATATAAGGGATCAAGTCAGAGCTGAAGAAGTGATGAAACGCTACAATCTCGGGATAAACGGGGCGATGCTAAAGGCAATCGATCTTATGCTGGAATTCAGCGAAGAACTCAAATTAGATTCTGATTTTGTTTTATATGATACCCCGGGGCAAATGGAGATATTTATTTATTCGGAAAGTGGACCGGAGCTTGTTTGCAGGCTAAAAGATGCGCAAACGTGCGGTCTTTTTTTGATAGATTCAGGAATGGTCAGAACTCCGGAAAAATTTGTTTCAGCAGTACTGCAAAACGTAGTGGTCATGCTCCGTCTTGGTATCCCAACGCTTTCTGTTTTAACAAAGTCGGATCTCTGGGACATAGATATTAAGAGACTCCTTTCAGAAGTTAAATCCGGGAGGGGAATTCTTTTGGAGATAATGGAAAAAATGGCCCCTCTAGTTGAATACACGAGCATGCGATATAGGACAATAAAGATATCAAGCGTTAAAAAATTGGGGTTTCACGAATTGCTCTCTGCCTTGAGGGAGATTTTCTGTGCGTGTGGAGATCTCAGTTAGTCTTCCGGTATCTCAATTTTGCCTTCGTCAATTTCTTTAATCAGTTCTTTGGGGTTCCTGCCCTCTACGGTGATGCCCATTGAGACGCAAGTTCCAAGAACCTCCTTGACAACCCCCTTCAGCGAGTAGGAAAGGGAGCTTCCACTTTTCGTCCTAGCAATCTTTATAAGCTGTTCAAGTGTTAAGTTACCTACGAAATCTTTCCCAGGGTTGGAAGAACCTTTTTCCAGCTTTAACTCTCTCTTTATCAGCGCTGAAACGGGCGGAATGCCTACTTGGATCTCAAAGCTTCTGTCTTCCTTCACTATGATTTTCACAGGTACGTTCAGACCTGCGTATTCCTTAGTAGCTTCGTTGATCTTATCAACAACCTGCTTTACGTTCAGTCCTAATGGCCCGATCACTGGACCTAAGGGCGGTCCAGGAGTTGCCTGACCACCAGTTACGAGAACCTCTACTACTTGCATACTCACCCCTCCTTTCGGTCAACAACCCTAACATTTTCCGCCTTTACGGTTACGGGAATCGGAACAACCGCTTCAAGAAGTTCGATAGTTACCTCATTCTTAGTTCTATCCACCCTCTTTACTATCCCTTTCTCACCCTTAAATGGGCCTGCTGAAACTTCGACTATAAATCCCTCCTTTAACTGTTCAACCGCCTTTTTGGGTGTCAGGAAATGCTGAATATCTGGGAGGTTCAACTCCTTTTTAACAATGCCCCTAACATGCTGAAGTCCACGTGTTGCCATTATTGCATCCTCAATTCCCTCAACCTCTAGTATCACATATCCTTTAAGCTCTTTCGGAGCTAAAACAGAGTATATTCTGAGATTACGCTTCCTAACTGCCAGCTCGATCATGTTTGCCACGATTCTTTCTTGATTTGCGGTTGTTTTTACCGCAATGAACTTCATCTAAAAGCACCTGGTAGAACCTCCATCACCAGATATACTAAAAAACCTACAAAGCCAACTATGAACATCACGGCTAGGGCTACCTTTGCTGTTGTTGAGAATTCATCCCAGCTAGGTTTTTTTGCCATCTTTAGCACGTTATAGTATTCACTAAGCCTGTCGCTTATCTTTGGCATACCATGGAACTTACTTGGCGGGTTATTAAATTTTACCTAACGAAGTCTATACCAAACTTTTGCGTTAGGGGATAACCCTTTCGGCCCAGTATTTGGGGGCTTTTAACACCCGTGATAATTATTAGCGTTCTCATTGTGTTTTCGAGTTCTGGATCGATCATGGCACCCCAGATTATTCTTGCGTCCGAGTCGAGTTTGCCGTAAATCTCCTCAACAACTGACTCTGCCTCTTCTACAGTCATATCCGGGCCTCCGGTTACATTCACAAGTGCAGCTTTGGCTCCTGATATGTCCACGTCAAGCAGGGGACTCTTAAGTGCTCTTCTAACAGATTCAAGGGCTTTATCCTCTCCACTAGCCTCTCCAAGGCCGATCATTGCAACTCCGCCCTTTTCCATGATCGTCTTGACGTCCGCGAAGTCAAGATTTACCAGTCCTGGTTTGGTTATAAGTTCAGTAATCCCC
>QNUZ01000190.1 GCA_004347865.1 Archaeoglobi archaeon
GAATTCATCCCGGACATGAGCGTTCTGGACTACAGGCTTGTGGAGAATATGCCCAAGAATCTTGTTGCGGGCACAGGATTGGACGCACTGGCGCACGGAATCGAAGCGTATCTAACCAAGCTTCACAACGAATTTTCGGATCTATTTGCTTTAAGGGCGGTCGAACTGATTCTGGACAATCTCGAGAGATCCTACGATGGCGATGCAGCCGCGAGGGCGAAGATGCATTTGGCCGCAACCATGGCCGGGATAGCGATAAACAATTCACAGCTAGGAGCCGTTCATGCTCTTGCCCATCCCTTCGGGGCCGTCTTCGGGCTTGATCACAGCATTAGTATCGCCCTGTTTTTGCCTAAGGTTCTCAGGGCCTACATGCCCGAAAATAGGCTCGAAGAGCTTGCTGAAAGGCTTGGATTCCCCGGTTCTGCCGATTTCGTCAGAAGAATTGAGGAGCTAATTGAATCACTTTCGCTGCCTTTGCGGGCAACGGAAAAGGTGAAGGATCCGTATGAAAAGCTGGAAGTTCTCGTGGAGGCGGCGATGAAGGATTTCAGCTTCAGATTCGCGCCGAAGACGCTGAGCAGGGAACAGGTTTCGGAGATTTTCAAGAACGTTTTTTAATTTTTGCTTTTCACACCTAGTAATCAAATGCCGTTTACTGAGGATCGGGTCAAAACCTTTTAAATCCTTGCACACGAAAAACCATCATAGCCCCGTAGGGTAGCGGTCAATCCTGCCGGCCTTTGGAGCCGGCGACGAGGGTTCGAATCCCTCCGGGGCTAATAAAAAATGAACTAAACACCCTTTTGACGTCTCATTTTTACTTTTTATTGCTTCTAGGCCCGTAGATCCTATTTTTCCCAGCTTAGGCCCATTTCTTCACCGCAACATAGGAAGAGTCCGAAGATCTCTGCAACCTCGCCTGTAGATAAATCTTATCTTACGGACGCTAGGGATAATATTGTGCGTGTAGCAATAGAAACCTACGGATGCACGATGAACCAGGCGGATTCCGACATAATAAGGGCATACTTATCGGAGAACTTCACAATGTCAAGTGTCGAGGACGCAGACGTCGTGGTTATAAACTCCTGTGGAGTGATCGACTTCACGGAGAGGAAGATAATAAGAAGAATATTGGAATTGAAGAACGCCGGAAAAAGGGTTGTGCTGGCAGGTTGCCTCACAAGAATATCAAAGCAGGCATTGGAACTTGCAGATTCTGCTATATCCCCTGATAACCTGGAAAAGGTTGTTGATGCCGTTAGGTCTGCATTTGATGGCGGTGTTCATTTTTTAGAGTGGAGCAATGCTGACAAAAGCTGCCTGCAAAAGCTGAGAAACGAGGGGGCTATAGCGATCGTTTCGATATCTGAGGGCTGTCTCGGACACTGCTCTTTCTGCGCAACGAAATTTGCAAGGGGGAAACTAAGGAGTTTCAGTCTTTCTGGGATTCTGCAGGAGGTTGAAAATGCTGTAAAGCTCGGGTTCAGAGAAATACAGCTCACATCCCAAGACACCGGATGCTACGGACTGGACAAGGGAGACTTTATGCTCCCAAAATTGCTTGAGGAGATAAGCCTTATAGACGGGGATTTCAGGGTCAGAGTTGGAATGATGAATCCGCAACATGCGAGAGCCCAGCTAGATCGACTTTTGAATGCCTTCGGAAGTGAAAAGATATACAAATTCCTCCACATCCCGGTTCAGAGTGGCGACAATAAGGTTCTCGAAGACATGAGGCGGGACCACACGGTGGAAGACTTCTTGGAAGTGGTTGATGCATTCCGAAACAATTTTGAAATAACGCTGGCAACAGACATAATTGTGGGATTCCCAACGGAGACCGAAGAATCCTTCTGGAAAACCTATGACCTTGTCCAGGAAGTAAAGCCCGACATAGTAAATATAACAAGATTTTCAAAGAGAAAAGGAACTCCTGCGGAGAAATTGAAGGAGATTCCAGGATGGATCGTTAAAGAGAGATCAAGAAAACTTACTGAACTATGCGTTCGGATAGGACTGGAAAACAACAGGAAATTTCTTGGCAGGGAAGTTAAAGTTCTCGTAACCAGTCCTGGAAAGAGATTTATGCTCGCAAGAACCGATTCTTACCGCGCGGTTATTACCACGGGAGAGCTTGGAGAGTTCAAAATGGTCAGAATAGGAAGCTGCAGGCATAACTATCTTCTGGACGAGAAATTGCACCGCTATGCGTGTGCTCAGACCGTTTGATCCGTGGAAATCCGAACTTTGCACCTGTGGCTTCAAGCTTTCCTTTAATCCCTACACTGGCTGTGCGCACCGCTGCGATTACTGTTACGCAACCTACATTCCAAGGTTCTGGGAGGTAAGGGAGAAAAATGGGCTCTTCAGGAACCTCAGGAGAGATCTCGAAGAGCTTTCAGGCGGCGAAGTTATTTCGATGTCAAACAGCTCCGATCCTTACCCTCCGATCGAGAAGGAGAAGGAGATAACTAGAAACTGTCTGAAGCTCTTCAGAGAATACGACGTAAAGCTCCTCGTGGTGACGAAAAGCGATCTCGTTACGCGAGATCTGGATATCCTTTCTGAAATGAATGCAGTCGTTTGCATGACAATCACGGGCTGCGATCAGCTTGAGAGATATGCGCCAAAAACGGAAAAAAGAATTGCAGCTTTCAAAAGGGTATCCGAAATCATGCCTGCCGTGCTCAGATTTGATCCTCTGATTCCCTTTCTAAATGAGAACAGACTTAACCTGATCGAAGCCTGCGATCCCGACCACGTGGTAACATCGACCCTCAAGCTTAGGCGGGACTCCTTTCAGAGGATATCTAGGGCTCTTCCATGGCTTGCGGAGAGGCTAAAAAAACTGTATTTTGATGAGGGTGAAAAAATTGGGGCTTACTGGTATCTCAATAGAGAAAGAAGGCTAAGAATGCTGAAAATTGTTGAAGATTTTTGCAGCTCTCTCGGCATTTCCTGTGCTTTCTGCAGAGAGGGTCTCGATTTCAGAGCAGAAAGCTGCGATGGAAAGCATTTAGCTTTGAAAAAGGTTAATCGACTGGGAAATTGAGCTGGAGCAAAATTTTTATCCTGCCAAGAGTATGTCCACTATGGATACAGAGTTCATAATCCGAACGCTGTTCAAAGCCCATGAAAGCGGCAACTACGTAATAGGCCCAAGCTACCTCGCAGAGGAGCTGGAGATCCCGAAATCTACTGCTCAAAAAATCCTTCTGAGGCTGTCAGAACTTGGATACGGGTTCTATATTGAAAAAAAGGGTTTTATACTGTCTGAACATGGGTTAAGGGAAGGCAAGAAGATATTAAGGAAGCACAGGCTTTTGGAATGTCTTCTCGAAGATTTAGGGCTGGATAAATCGGAAATCTGCGAGGAAGCTTCAAAAATAGATCTGGCTCTTGGAGATGGCCTTGAAAGGCTTATTGAGGAGAGATACGGAAAAAGGGAGAGATGTCCGTGCGGAAAGCCTATACCGTCATTCTAATCCTC
>QNUZ01000191.1 GCA_004347865.1 Archaeoglobi archaeon
AGCTTTGACTCCGGCAGATGAGGAGAAGGGCGTGAAGCATCCCTTAACGCCGGAAGCTCCCGAGTTTAGTCGTGGAGTAGCTCACTTCTTTCGCTAATCTTTTGAAATAGGCGGCTATAGAAGCTGTTGACATTCGCAAGATTCCAAATCTAAGTTAGAACTCGGAGCTACCAAAGTTGACATTCCCCGCGGCTAAAGCCGGGAGATTCTTGCTTCTAAGGCTCTCATCGGTCTGCTGTTCACAACCCTTACGTGCTCCGGAAGTCTTCCATCGGCTTCGAGCTTCTGCCCGCAAGCTCCCAAAGGGCAGTCCTCTAGTATGAAAGTGTTCGCTCTCCTCACTTCCGACACCTTTCTGAGCTTCAATGAATTTTTAATTTTTAAGGTCTATTATACATGAGCATATCGACAATCACACGGTTAAAACCGTAGGCTTTCTTGTCGATTTCATGTAAGAATTTATTACGTTCATTTATCAAACCTTTTAGATTCAAAAAAAGATCTTCAAAAATTCCCAAATATCGGACTGATCTCATCTCCGCCCTAAAGGGTTAGGCTTTCAGTAGAACTCGGAATACGGTTCCTTTTCTTTTCTGTCAGACACCATCATTGTTATCTTAATTTAAAATTTTTTATTTAGATACATTTAAATTTTTCGACAATCCATCCCATATCCAGATTTTTGGGTTTTCCCGTTGAAGATCTAGTATCCAAATTTTTATCTAAAATACCTAGTAGTGAACCAAAATTAGCTAAGTCCACTCCCATATTCATCCGGCAAATTAAGATTCCGATCTACAAAAAAATTTAAATATGAGTTAGTTGCAAGAATTGATGGCAGGAGGAGATGTAGATGGAGTTGCCCCTTGCCCCAGTTGAGAGACTACTGAAAAAGGCTGGAGCGGTCAGGGTAAGTGAGGATGCCAAGGTTGCCCTTGCAAAAGCAATCGAGGACTACGCCATAAAAGTTGCTAAAAAATCCAACGAGATTGCAAACAATGCTGGTAGAAAAACTGTAAAAGCAGAAGACATAAAACTGGCTGCAAAAAGCATTAAGTAATTTTTTTCTTTTTTTTACAATTCTGGTAGTACTGCAAAGGATGCGAAACATTACAGTTGGCCACACAGTTCTGATAAGTTTTCATAGTATCGCAAGCTGGTGGAGAGTATTCTGCCCCCTTTCCTCTTAGCCCTGCAATGTGTTCGATTTGATACCTAGACCTCTCTTCATCAAAATCCGGAACATTTTTGAAAAGCCCCAAAATCTCGTCGACATTCATCCCGATGTTCAGCAAGAACGACGTAAGTGCAAAGCGAGCTGTATGAGGGACATTCATGCCTTTCTGAATTTCGCTAACAATTTCAAGCATGCAGGGCGGCAGACATTCAAGATCCACATCCCCAAGTTCAATATCCAATTTTTTCTCCTTAACTGCAATACTCCGCAGTTCTCGGAGATGAGGCCCAAGAAAATCGGCATGGTAATTAACCTTCTCAGATATTCTAACTCTCATAAATTCCTCAATGATTCTAATCACATCCGATCTCGTGGTTTTCACATAACCTCCCACAACCCTCCTATTGACCAACCTCCATTCGTCACTCCTTAACCTTGAAGATGCTTTTAAATAACTTGCAACATGCGTATCCCAGCCCCTCAGTTTTATGCCAAGATCGAGGGCCACGAGTTTAACTATTTCCTCTCTTTCCTCTCTACCCTCCAATTCCCTCCCCAAAGCCCTTGAATAAGAGCTCGCTTCTCTCACTGCAAACCTCATCCTCACCCAGTCTTCAAGATTTGAAACCAGCATCTTCGCACTTATGTAGGTTAGCAGTGATTTCTTCGCTTTCCTTACTATCTCGTCCTGATTGCTAAAAGAGAGCAGACAATTCTCAAAACATTTCATACAGAGGTTGCAATTATCAAAATTTCCGATGCTTTCACATTTAAAACATCCGAGATCACAACCTTTGCAGAAAAAACCTTTCAATGGCTCCTTTTCAGAACTTTGTCCCTTCAGGGCACTTAAAACCAATTCTTTCCCGCTTTCAACGATTTCGGGCGATCTCTCAAGCTCTTCAGTAACATTCAGGTCTTTAAAAACCACAATGGAAACTTTAAGAAAAGGATAAGCGGAGACAAGCTGAAAAATTGGTAAATATTTCATCAGCTTTCTACACGAGGAGCCAGAATGTATTCCACCCGAACTTTTCCACCAACCAGATCAAAACAAAATCTTCCAGGATAGTTTGTTCCCAGATAGATCGTGAGCAGATCACCAGAGCCCGCCACTTTACAGAATTCCTTCAGGTAATCCAAGCTGAACATGCTCCTGGCCTCTCCACCGTTGAACTCTATGAGTTCTCCGCCGGCCATTGTGAAGGCCATTCTCTCAACGTCTCCCTTCGCCTCTATAGTGAATCCGTTCTTGTCGGATTTAAGCACTATGTGCTCGCTCACCTTTTCGGTAGCAGATATCGCTTTCTTAAATTCCCCTGCATCCAGAACTATCTTTGCAGGGAGATTTAGCTCTGGTATTTTCGGCTCTTTTCTTATTGCGGAGGGATCAATCAGAGCCAAGCTATACTCTAGGCTGCCGGACTTGATACGAAGATTTGCCTCGTCAACTAAGGAAAGTTCAACAAGATCTTTTGCATTTATGCTCTTGCTTATCTCGAATATTCTGTTCATGTCTAATCCGATCGTCTTATCAGCATCTAATCTGTAGCTTTCGAGGCTTTCTTTCGGGACATCCACGATCACCATTGCAACGTTTGAAGGGTCGACAGCGCGGGAATGAATGCCCTTTGCCAAGAAGTGGATTCTACATTCACTCACAAGAGCCGTGATCGCTCTTGAAATCGTTTTCAGTATTTCCCCAGACATTATGACTTCTACCATAGCCAAACTTTTTTTGCCCAGTTAATATTTATTTTTTTCTGCTTGAAGTAGTTCTGATGGAAACCGCAAGTATTATATAGCTAATTACTATTATTATAATTATGGAATTCGAATTCGATGCTGACTTCTGGAAAAATATAGTGGATAAGATGCTCACTGGTGTCTTCATTTCAGATCTAAGTTTAAAGCATCTTTATGCTAATGAGATATTCCGCATTGCAACTGGATACACTGAAGAAGAACTGAAAAACATGAATGTTTTGGATCTAGTTTACAAGGAAGATGAGGAAAAAGCAAAGAAAATTGTTGAGAGAGCCATAAAAGGTGAAACTGTCATAGACGAACTCAGGTATGTAACAAAAGACGGCAGGATTAGGTACGTTTTTGGATTATACAAGACCCTTCATTACAAGGGCAAACAATACACTGTCGGAAATTATTTGGATATAACCAGAACTAAGAGACTTGAAGAGAAGATCAAAGAAAGCGAGAAATTCTACAGAATGCTAGTCGACAATTCCCTCGCTGGGATATACATAATACAAAAAGGAAAATATGTATTTCTGAA
>QNUZ01000192.1 GCA_004347865.1 Archaeoglobi archaeon
CAGAGAGATTACACCTGCGGATCTCGGCGAGGCGGAGCTAGTTGAGGAGAGGAAGGTTGGCGATGAGAAGATGGTCTTCATTGAGGGCTGCAAGAATCCGAAGGCGGTAACGATTCTGGTCAGGGGCGGTACCGAGCATGTAGTAGAGGAGATTGCTAGGGGAATCGAGGATGCAATCAGAGTTGTGGCATGCGCAATAGAGGATGGTAAGGTTGTTGCTGGTGCGGGCGCGCCTGAAATGGAGCTGAGTCTCAGGCTGAAGCAGTGGGCACCAAGCGTGGGCGGAAGAGAGCAGCTCGCGATAGAGGCGTTTGCTAGTGCATTGGAGGTTATTCCGAGGACCCTTGCGGAGAACGCTGGAATCGATCCCATCGACGTTATTGTCAATCTGAAGTCTGCCCATGAGAAAGGACAGAAGTACGCTGGAGTTGACGTTGATACAGGGAAAGTTGTGGACATGAAGAAGAGAGGCGTTATTGAGCCATTGAGAGTTAAAACACAAGCGATTCAGTCCGCCACAGAAGTTGCAGTGATGATCCTTAGAGTTGACGATGTGATCGCGGCGAAAGGACTTGAGAAGGAAAAGGAAAAGGGAAAGGAGAAGGGCGGAGAGCCTGAGATGCCCGAATTCTAATCAAATTTTTTGAATTTTTAATTCCGTTTTTGCTACGGGTTCAAAAACGATAAAATTAAATTACTTCGAAAAGAAATTTTTGCAATGAGAATTCCGCTGTTCATAGAATTTGGAGGTAGAAAAGTCGCTGTAATTGGTGGCGGATACGTCGGAACAAGCAGGGCAAAAAAATTTGCCGAAGTCGGTGCCCAGGTTACTGTATTCAGTCTGAATTTTTCAGAAGAACTCTTGAGGATGGGTGAAGAGGGAAAGGTTAGGCTTGTGAAAAAAGAGGCTTCGGAGTTGGAGGAGGAGCTTAAGGAATTCGATCTCGTTGTCGTGGCGATAGGTGATAAAAATCTAAATGAGAAGTTCAAAGAGCTGAGCAGGAAATATCGCTTTCTTTTAAATCTGGCTAATAGCGCAGAGGAGACGGAAGTTGTGGTTCCCTTTGAGGGAGGAAAGGGTGGAATCAGATTTGCGGTCACGACAGAGGGGAAAAGTGGAGTTGTTGCAAGAAAAGTCAGAGAGATGTTCCAAAGTGTACTTGAAAACGATAAAACCATTTACGTCTTCCTCAGTGCAATGGAGCACCTCAAGAAGTATATGAAAGAGAGGGAGATTCCGGTAAATGTAAGAATGAAGATATATAGCATTACGGGCTCAAGCCAGGAGCTGATGAGGATAGCTGAGACTGGAAACCTTGAAGAGGCCAAAAAATTCGTTGAAAAAATTGCAGAGGAGAAATCAGCGGAGCTTAAAGGTGTTAAAAATGGATTCTGAGCTTTTGATGGCAATCCAATACAATCTGCCTTTGTCTACAACGCCTTTAGTTGATTTGGCTGAGGAAATTGGAAGGGACTACGAAAGCGTCGAGAAAGCGCTTCAGAGTTATCTTTCGGTTGGTCTGATTAAGAGGTACGGTGCAAACTTGAATTATAGGGCATTTCCTAATCGTAAGCAGTCTTCGCTTGTCGGATTCAAGGTTGAAGAAAAGGTGGCAAGAAAAATAAACGAACTCGGGGATAGGGTTAAGCATAACTACCTGAGAGATGCTGAATTCAATGTATGGTTCACGCTTAAGGGAAGAAATGTTGCAGAAATCGCTGAAATCGTTTCAAAGCTGGCAGCGGAGCTGGATGTTAAAGATTACGTAATTCTTCCTACGAAGAAAGTTTACAAGATGGACGTTAAATACGACCTTTACAGAGGTGTTTCTTGGAGCTACGGTTTGGAACCGGAAACCGTTCCAACGGTCGACGAACTGGGTTTAGGAGAAGAAATAAGAAAGCTTGAGTCCCTACCCGTGGCCAGAAGACCTTTTCTAGAAATGGGTCTTGATGAGGAGGAAACCGTAAGCCTGATTGAAGAGCTTAAAAAGAAAGGGGTTGTTAGAGATTTCAGCGGCGTTCTCAGCGAGTCGAAAGTAGGCTTCAAATTCAACGGAATGAACGTAATAAGAACAGAACACCCCGAAAGGCTGGCTAGAAAACTTTTGGAATTCAAGCAGATTACCCATTTGATAGAGAGAATCCCAAGCGAAAAATGGAACTATCCTATTTATTTCATGATCCACGCTGTTGAAAGGGACACGATAGAGAGATTCAAAGCTCAAATTGCAGAACTTGGGTTGGTTGAGGACGTGAGGATCATTTACAGCAGGGCAAATCTGAAAACATGAAGTGCTCATACTGTAGCAGAGAGGCCATTTACTTTCAAAGATACTCTGGGAAGCACTTGTGCAGGAGGCATTTTATCTCATTTTTTGAAAAAAAGGTTAGAGCCGTGATTAAGAAGTACAAAATGATTGAGTCCGGCGATAGAGTTGCCATAGCTTTAAGCGGTGGAAAAGACAGCGTAACGCTGACGAAATTGTTATCGGAGCTTTATGATGGTCGCAGAGATATCGAATTTCTGGCTATAACAGTAGATGAGGGAATTGAAGGATACAGGGAGAAAACACTTAAGGTTGCAAAAGAAGTGACGAAGTCAGTGGGAATTGAGCACTATGTGGCAAGATTCGAGGATAACTTTTCGGTGAAGCTTGACGAAATGGTTAGAGTCGGAGAAAAGCTTCCTTGCTCGTATTGCGGGGTTTTTAGGAAATACCTGCTTAACAAAGCCGCAAAAGAGCTTTCAGCTTCAAAGCTAGCAACCGCTCACAACCTTGACGACGAATCACAGACTATACTTATGAACTTTATAAATGCAGACATAGACCGTTTGGCGAGACTGATTCCCCAGAGGGATCAGGAAGGACTGATTAGACGGATAAAGCCCTTTATGGAAGTGTACGAGAAAGAAGTTGTGACCTATGGTCTTCTGAAGAAGTATCCGCTGATTTTCGACGAGTGCCCTTATAGCTACTTCCCCGTTAGGGCCTTTGTTAGGGACTTCATATACGAGCTGGAGAGAAAGTATCCAGGCAGGAAGATATCGATATTAAGAAGCTTTGAAAAGCTGTCAGAATGCTTGAAGATTACGAATCCTCAGATAGAACTAAATCGATGCAATATTTGTGGTGAACCAACGTCTCAGAAACTATGTCAGGCTTGCAAGCTTGTGGGAGAGCTTAAAGATAAGATCGAAATCGAATACAACCAGAAAATATTTCTTTCAAAAACCTGAGTCGTACTTTGTTCTTTTCCAAGGATTTTTATTCTGAAGAGGTAACCCAAGCTTCGTGGATGTTGTTGTTGCTGGGATCGGAATAGCAGGTGCTTTTGCGCTTAGAAGCCTTTCAAAAGATTTGGAGGTAGTTGGAATTGATAAGAGGGAAAAACTAGGATTTCCTGTAAAGTGCGGCGAAATTATTCCGACAAGAAGGGAAATGGAATCACTTTTACCTGGTCTGTA
>QNUZ01000193.1 GCA_004347865.1 Archaeoglobi archaeon
AATGCCCGAAGTGTGGGATGGAATACGATAGGGATCTAAACGCGTGCATAAACATAGCCCGCAGGTTAATGAGCTCTGCGGGATGGGGGAGCTGTGAGCCCCCCGAACCGGCAGATGAGGGGAGGGGCGTAAAGCCCTCTCTTAACGCCGGAAGCTCCCGACTTTAGTCGTGGAGTGGCTCACCATGGTCAAAATCGTATGCTTTTCTCCGATTCCGGAGCCTGTTGTTTCGGCTCTAGTATCTTCAGTCTACAGTGGCGATTTCGAGGTGAAGGTTGTTAGCGAGTACGACGAAGAAGCCGTTGCCGACGCCGATATAGTGATAGGGGATTATACGTTTAGAATTCCAATTACAGAGAACATGATGAGAAAAATGAGGAAAATAAAGCTCATACAGCAACCCTCTACGGGGTACAACCATATAGACATTGAGGCTGCCAGAAAGCTCGGTATAAAGGTCGCGAATGTTGGAGGGGTAAATGCACTTAGCGTTGCCGAGCATACGATTATGCTGGCCCTTGCGCTGATGAAGAGGCTAATTTATGCAAACGAAAGCGTCTTTGCAGGTAGATGGGAGCAGGATGAGATGGCAAACATGGGCGTATACGAGCTCTACGGAAAAACATGGGCGATTCTGGGGATGGGTGCGCAGGGAAGGGAAGTGACGAAGAGGCTTCAGGGTTGGGGCGTTAAGGTAATTTATTACGACATCAAAAGGGCTGAGGATATCGAGAGAACATACGGGGCGGAGTTCAGGGAATTTGAAGATCTTTTTAGGGAAGCCGACATTCTGAGCATTCATCTGCCGCTCACCGAAAAAACCAGAGGTCTGATCGGTGAAAAAGAGCTAAGATCGATGAAAAATAGCGCTGTGCTGATCAACGTGGCGAGGGGGGAAATCGTTGACGAGAAGGCATTAGTGAGAGCGATCAGGGAGGGATGGATCGCCGGTGCAGCTTTGGACGTTTTTTCAAAGGAACCTCCAGCTGGAAGCGAGCTTTTGGCCCTTAAGGGATACAACGTAATCCTCACACCTCACATCGCGGGTGCTACAAGCGAGGCGAGGATTAGGATTATAAGGGAGGCAATCGAAAACATCGGAAGGGCCCTGAGGGGGGAAGAAATAAAGTACGTTGTGAGCGGGTGAGATTATGGATGTTGCTCATGCGATCTGCGATGTCCTCGAAAGAGCGGGAGTGAAGAGGGTCTACGGCATAATCGGGACATCCATTGTCGATTTTGTGGATGCCCTTTATGATTACAAGCAGAGCATTCGCTACATTTCCTGCCGCCACGAGCAGGTTTCAGCTTCAATGGCCGATGCTGAGGGAAGGTTGACGGGCCTTCCAGGGGTTGCCCTTGTTCATGCTGCTCCGGGAACACTTAATGCGGCAATAGGTGTCGCCAATGCATACAAAGACGGCTCTCCGATGGTGGTGATATCTGGGGGAGCGAAGAGGAGGCTTTACGGCAAGAACACGATGCTCGAGGTCGACCAGCAAGCAGTAATGAAACCGATAACAATGGCGGCATTCAGAATAGATAAACCCGCAGGAGTTCAGTCTGCCATTGCAAAGGCCATATCAATTGCTGTCAGGGAATGCGGACCGGTTTACGTTGAGGTTGCCGAAGATCTTTGGATCGAGGACAGCGAGAAAGAGGAGATAGTCATTGATACTGGAAAACCGAAGGCAAAGGATAGCGAGGTAGAAAAGGTTGCAGAGATGCTGAGAGAGTCAAAAAGACCACTAATTCTTGCTGGAATGGGCATAAACTGCAGTGAGGGAAGCAGGTTGCTGACCGAGTTTGCCGAGCGGTGCAGAATTCCTGTGGCCACCACCGGTAACGGAAGGGGTGCAATTGATGAAGAACACGAGCTCTGTCTCGGAAGAGCGGGCTTTGGCGGCGGAAGCCTTCATGCCGACAATGCAGTTTTGCACTCCGATTTCCTTCTCTGCCTTGGATGCCAGCTCTCTGATGTCACGACTTACGGCTACAACTGGATGCCTGAAGGGAAGATTGTTGCGGTCACGCTTGACAGCGAGGCAGGCAGCAAGATTCCCTACACGCTGTTGAGCTACAGCGATGCAGTTGATTTTCTGAAGAAACTTGCATCGAAGATCGATGACTACAGGGCTCCCGAGGAATGGCTGGGGGAAATAGAAACTTGGAGAAAAAGCTGGGTGGAGATGCTGAAATGGGCTGCAGATGAGAAATACGAGGGTTTTGCGAACCCCTCGCTGTTTTTCAAGAAGCTAAACGAGGTTCTGCCGTCAAATGCAGTAGTTGCTGCTGGTCAGGGAATGCACGTTTTATATGCGCAGGCTTTTCTGAAGACGAGGAGACCCAGAAGCTATATTGCTGCGACTAATCATGGTGCAATGGGCTTTGGCTTTCCAGCGGCTATGGCAGCCTCGCTTCTTGGTTACACAGGAATTGCCGTGGTCGGAGACGGGGAGTTCATGATGACCGTTCAGGACCTCGAGACTGCGGTGCGCGAAAAAATACCTGTGAAGGTTGTTGTGGTAAACGACAACAGCTACAGAGTTCTTTATTTCCGACAGAAGCTTCAGAAGGGCGGAAGAATCTACGGAACGCTGCATTCTAACCCTGACTTTGCAAGGCTGGCCGAAATCTTTGGAGCGGAAGGAGTGACTGTCAGCTCTGACAGTGAGGCGGAAGAGGCCATTAAAGCAATGCTGCAGTCAGAAAAACCCTTTGTCTTGGATCTGCGCATTTCGCCTGATTCCTTTGCTCCTTTCAACGCTGAGGCAAGTGTCAGGATGTGAAGCAACTAGCGCCAGAAATCAGCTTTTCGCTCTAAAAATTTTTAAATTTTAATTTCTTACTCTTTTTATGAACAGTCGCTCCCTGGTTGGAATATTCGCAGCTCTGCTGACTGCCTTGTTTCTTCTTGGTTGCTCCCAGCCAGTGGAAAAGCCGCAAATAAAGGAGATAAAGAACATTTTGGGAAATATAACAGACTCAGAGACGGAAATCCTCACGAATGTCAGGGTATACAATCCGAATCCATTTCCGCTGCCGCTAAATGATGTGCAGACGGGAATCTACATGAACGAATTGAAGCTTGGGGAGGGATCAGCTCTAAAAGCAGAAGTTCCAGCAAGTTCGGAATCGAATATCGTGATTTCGACAAAGATTGACAATTCAAAAATCCCTGAATGGTGGGTCAGCCATCTGAAAAACGGAGAAAGAACGGAAATCCTGATGCGGGGATATCTCGTTCTGGATCTGAAGGTGATGGAGTTCAAATATCCAGTAGAGTTTTCCGCTTCTTTGAAAACGGACATTCTTTCGGGAATGGGACGGAAAGAGAGGATGGATGGAATAGAAGTGGAGGCAAATTCGTCCTGGGGGGCAATTAATGAGGAGCACACTGAAATCATAACTCTGGCAAAAGTGAAAAACCAGAATCCATATCCAGT
>QNUZ01000194.1 GCA_004347865.1 Archaeoglobi archaeon
GAAGAAGGTCTCGCTCGAGATAGCAGAGCTTGCCAGACGGCATCAGTACGCGGTCGCCAGAGAAGATCTCACGGGCCTAATAGAAAAGCTGAGAGAACTGCCGAGGGATCATAAAGCCGCCCTGCTCATCCTGAGCTACAGGAAGCTCTCATTCTGGATCGACTGGCAGTGCGAGAAGCTGGGAGTCCCAATAATCCCAGTAGAGCCTGAGCACACGTCGTCCATCTGTCCCAACTGCAGTTCTAGACTGATGGAGAACGGCTACAGACAGCTCAAGTGTCCTAAGTGTGGCCTGGAGGAGGATAGGGACAGGATAGCGGTCCTGAACATTGAGAAGAGGGCTCTTGAGCAGTTGGAGCCCATATCTGGGGGACCTCTGACCGCCCCGACTGCCCCGCAGATGACAGATGTAGCCCCGAACAGATGCGGGGAACCGAACCGCCCTGAAGGAACCCCCGCCCTAAAGGGCGGGGAGGAGGTCAGCACCTTGGCTGTGTAAAAATTAATAAAACCTATATAAAGGATTTTCCATATTTCTAATGGCTGACCTCCTTCCGCCCTGTAGGGCGAGGCTTGCTGTCTGTTGGTCAATTTTTAATGAATCATAATGTCAATCGAACTAGTCAAACGAAAGAGATATATTTCAATCTCCCTTATTAAATGAGGTGTCAACGATAAAGTTCCTCGGAGGCTGTGGAGAGGTCGGGAGGTCTGCGGTGGCAGTTGACTCTCTGGTTCTAGACTATGGCATAAAACCATCTTCGCCACCTGAATTTCCTTTGGAATACACGCCTAAAGCGATCATAGTATCCCATGCGCATCTGGATCATGTAGGATTTGCACCAAATTTGATGTACTACGATCCGAGAGTATATTTAACCCCCCCGAGCATAGATCTGGCCCGGGTTTTACTTTATGATTCACTCAATGTGATGCAACCCCCTCCTTTCTCCAAAAAAGAGCTGAGACAGTTTGAAAGCAATTGCAACGAGATTGGCTACAATGAGCCGATAGAAATTGCAGACTTTGAAGTTGAATTTTTCAACGCTGGGCACGTACCGGGAAGTGCTATAGTCCATCTAAGAAATGAAATTAGCGTCCTTTACTCTGGGGACATAAAGCTTGAAGAAACGAGATTACTTGAAAAAGCCGACACGAGCTTTCCCGAGTCAGATATACTCATAATAGAGAGCACGTACTATGGAGTGGAGCATCCGAATAGGAAAGAACTAGAGAAGAAGTTTGTTGAAAGCGTTATTGACACAGTTGAACGTGGAGGACATGCTATAATACCCGCCTTTGCAGTAGGCAGAACTCAGGAAGTCCTGATGATCTTGGAAAGCTACGGAATCACCCCATACGTTGACGGACTGGGGAAGGATGTGTTCAAGATTTTGGAAAGGCATCCTGACTATATAAAAGATCCGAAGGCCCTAAGAAAGGCCTTCAAAAATGCTGAGTGGGTTGAATGGAAGAAGAGAGAGGACGTGCTGAGAGAGCCGGCCGTTATTGTTACTACTGCGGGAATGCTGAACGGAGGACCAGCGATCTTCTATATCTCGAGAGTTTATGACGATCCAAAGTCCCGATTGCTTATCACGGGCTACCAGGTGGAGGGTACGAACGGTGACATGGCTTTGAAGCACAGGATGATCAACCTTGGTACGAGGGTTGTGAAGCTGAAGATGGAAGTGGAGCAGTATGACTTCTCGGCACATGCCGACGATAAACAGCTCAAAGAATTTGTAAAAATTGCCGTTGACAAGGGAGCAGAAGTTGTCTTCACGATGCACGGAGAAAAATGTGATGAATTTGCAAGCTGGATCAGAGAGAATTTGGGTGTAGATGCATTTGCTCCAAAGAACGGTGAAATATTCGTTGTATGAAGCTCCTTTTGCTTTCGGACATTCATTCAAATGTCAGGTATCTCGAAGAGATTCTGAAAAAAGTTGATTTCGATCTTCTGCTAATAGCCGGAGATCTAACTCACTTCAGGAAGCAAGATGTAATTTCGATTGATGAAATAGTTTCAAAATACGCCCCGGAATGCTATGCTGTTCATGGAAACTGCGATAACGCAGAAATTCTTAACTACGGGCTCAATGGAATAAGTTTCATTCATGGCAAAAGCCTTGAGTTGGGAGAAATAACGGTTCACGGGATTGGAGGTTCTCTGACAACTCCCTTTGGAACCCCTTCAGAGTACACCGAAAAAGACTACGAAGAAATACTGAAAAATTTCAGGTTTTCGGACTTTAACATTCTTGTCACTCACTGCCCTGCGAAGGGTATACTAGACAGGACCAAATACGGAGAGAACATAGGAAGTGAGGCCATAAGGGGACATCTCAAAAATTTTCAGATAGTACTCAGCGGACATGTGCACGAAAGCTTTGGTGTCTTAAAAGATGAGAGAGTTGCAGTCAATCCCGGCCCCGTGAACTGGGGCAGATTTGCGATTCTCGATTTGGGAAAAATGGAAGTCGAGTTGAGGCAGTTATAGGTTGGAAGTATTAAGGAAATACGTTAACGAGGATTCTTTATAAAAATGGGTGCCCAGGTCAGCGGAAGGGAATTCAGATGCCCGAAATGCGGGCTCGTTTACAACTAGGATCTAAATGCGTCCATAAACATAGCCCATGCCTTAACGAGGGGCATGGGATGGGGAGCTTGGCTTTTGAACCGGCATATGAGGGGAAGGGCGTGAAGCATCCCTTAACGCCGGAAGCTCCCGGCTTCAGTTGTGGAGCAGCTCACTAAAGCATTCCATTGCCGTAGCAGCAATAATGCGCGAGACTGCAAGATAGCTTAATGAGGATGAAGAAGTCTGGTGGAGGCTTGGACTGCTTCACGATATAGACTATGAGCTCACAAAGGGAGAAATGAGCAGATACGGGATTTTAGGAGAGAAAATTCTTGTTAAGTGGGTTTTTCGGAGATTGCCGAGTTGGTTAAAAAATAAAAATTCCTAAAAGGTTGGTTAGGCCAACCTTTTAGTCCACGACTTCGCCAAATCCGTATTTTCTTAAAACTTTGGTGATTCTGATATTCACTTCATCGTTTACTTTTACACCGGGAACGAAAACAACAAAACCGTTGATTTTTGCTATTCCATCCCCGCTACTTCCCAAAGCCTCAATTCTCACCGATCTTACATCTCCAACCTGCACTGGTGGTTTCCTTTCAAATCCTCCAAATTCTCTCAATTTGTACACCTCTATTTCGATTTCGTTAATGTTGGGGACAGGTTTAAAAACCTTTTGCTCAGATCGGCAAAAATATCCGAATTCTGTATCTGGCGTAAAGTTTATATAGAAATACCTATCCACCAATCTCTGTAAGGAGGTGGTTGGATGGCTGTACTGCAAGGTACCCCCGTGCTTATACTTAAGGAAGGGACCCAGAGAACAGTCGGAAGGGA
>QNUZ01000195.1 GCA_004347865.1 Archaeoglobi archaeon
CGAGAAAAGGCACTCTGAGATTGTCCACACCATAGAGAGTGCAGAAATAGTAGCCTTCCTCATTAGCGAGCGTCGCAATATCCCTGCCCCTGGGAATCCTCGACTCTATGCCCGGCCTGTAACGCTCGGGGTATATGTAGAACCTGAAGCCAAAGATCTCCACTTCTCTCAGGTTCTCTTTTGCAAGGGGAGGATCCTCTTTTGAATCCATGGTAGTACTTTCCGTAGGAGTATAAGATTCTTTCGGAGAATCGTAAGAATATAAAGTTATGACAATAAAATTTAAAAGTTATAACATAATTTTCTAACAGAAGTCCAGAAGTAATCTATAAATATATCATAGTCTATTATTCCCTGAGGTGTAAAGTGATGAGACTGTGTGAGAGTTTGAATTTTTACGATCGGGTGAACGACATAAACGCCGCCGCAGAGAGGGAAAAAGGGCCCGGAAGGCCCCCAATATGGGAGATGGTTTTCTGGTGGACCAGAAAACCCTTAATCGGTGCCAGAGCTGCGATTGTTGCCAGCCTGCTCCCCGAGGACATCGACATGGGCCCAAATTACAACGACCTCAGAAAACTGCTCAGGCTCGACTCGAAATCCCCGCACAGAGAGAACCCGATGATTGGTGAAAAATACGCGGGCTACATCAGGGGAAAGAAACTCCTCGACCCGTTTGCGGGCTTCGGCTCGATACCGCTCGAAGGACTGCGCTTGGGTTTGGATGTGACAGCATGCGAGCTGTTGCCAACTGCCTACGTGTTCCTCAAGGCTGTGCTCGAATACCCGAAGTGGGCTGTGGAAAAGGGATTCGGAAACCTGCTCCTGAAAGAAGTGGAAAGATGGGGCGGGGAGATAGTAAAGCAACTGAAAGCGGACAAGGATATAAGAGAACTCTACGATGACGCTGCAGCCTACATAGGCAGTTGGGAAATAGTGTGCCCAAACTGCGGGAGGAGGACGCCTTTAGTAGGAAACTGGTGGCTTGCAAGAGTTAAAGGCAAAGAAGGCTACGAGAGGCTCGCATTCTTCAGGCCTTTCAAGGCTGAGGGAGAAGTGAAAATTGAAGTCGTGGATCTCGGGAAGAACGTGAGGGCAGAGGTGGATGCAAGAACCGGAATAATAAGGACTGCCGACAGGGAATACAGGGTTCCAGCGCCGAACGTTGTCGCGAAAAGCCAGACTGCACGGTGTCTGATGTGCGAGATGCCCATAAAAGCTGATAGAGAGTGGTACGTCAAGGAGGCGATGAAGGAGTGGAATGCAAACCTCGAACGGTATTTCAGCGGTGAAATAAGTTTAGAACAGCTCCTGAACAGCAGGGCAAGACCGGTAATCCTCATCAAAGTCGAAGTCAGGACTGACGGCGGTCTTATCTTCGAGCCCGCCGAAAAGGAGGAGACTGAGAAGCTCTGGAAGGCTGCTGAAAAGCTGAAGGCGATCTGGAGCGATCCGGATATACCGAGAGAGTCAATACCGACTTATGATGTAAGAAGTATCTGGGTAGTAAATTATGGAATGGTCAATTGGTTCAAGCTTTTCAACCAGCGCCAGCTTTTAACCCTGGTCAAGCTAGTGAAGCTGATACGCGAGGCTGGGAAGAGGGTAGAGCAGGAGAGACTCGCTGAAGGCTGGAGCAAGGAGGACGCGTTCAGATTTGCTGAGGCTGTGACAGTATATCTGGCTGTTGCACTATGCAAATTCACTAACTTCAATTCTGTAGTTACTAGCTGGGATCCAGTATGGTTAAAAATTAATGAGAGTTTATCTGTTAGAGGTATAGCAATGATGTGGAGTTGGTGTGATGTTTCTCCATTTGCTTCGTTTACGGGCACGTTATCTAGATCGCTGGAGAATATTGGTGAAAGTGTCTCCTACCTCACTTCAGTTATCTCAAACACTTCAGGCAGGGTTAGAGTTCTTCTTGAAGATGCGACCACTCTCGTTTCTCTTGGAGATGAGAAGTTTGACGTAATCGTTACTGATCCACCCTACAGGGATGACGTGCCCTACGCCGAGCTGAGCGACTTCTACTATGTATGGCTTAAGAGGACTCTGAGCGACGCTGACGAAAAGCTGAAGCCAAGATTCCTGCCAGAGGCCTTCTTCAGAAAGATAGGGGCGAAATACGTTGAGATCGAAACCCAGTGGCAGGAGTTTGCAAAGAGGGAGGTATCGTACAACGAGGGCAGGTTTTCCGGAAGCGGGGAGAATGCGCTGGAGAACTACAGGAACTTAATGGCTGAAGCTCTAAAGAGGATGAAGGAGCACCTTGCCGAGGACGGGATCATCACGCTCTACTTTGCCCACACGAGCTTCGAAGCCTGGGCCGAGCTCCTCGAGGCCTTGAACAGGTCTGGACTGAAGCTTGTGTTCGCATCGAGGGTCACGACCGAGAGCGCCCAGAGGGTTACGGCTAGGGGGAAGATGACCCTCGACACTTCACTGCTCATAGCCTGCAGGCCTAGGGAGGGCGATGCCGAGATCCCGATTGAAAAGCTCAAAGAAAACGCTCGCGAAAAAGCTGAAAAGGTGGCTAGGTACCTCGTATCAAAATACAGGGACAGAAAGGAACATGGAAGGGACATCCTGCTCGGAACAATGGTTGCCGCAATCTCGGTTGCGACAGAATATTCCGGAGTTCGGACTCCTGGAGGACCAATAGGGATGGAAGAGCTCCTTGAAAAGCACATCTACCCGTTAGTGGGGAAAGTTCTCTCGGAAGTGTATGCCAGAGAGTTCCAGGCTGAGGAGCTAAGAGATCCCTATGCCCTCTTCTACCTGCTGGCCAAAGTTGCCTTCTCGGCAGAGGGGAAAACGGCCGCTTTCACGAGGGATGACGTTGTAACCCTCTGCAGGGCTTCAGCATTGCCCCTGAAGGATGCAAAGGAACTGCTCGTAGATGCCAAGAAAGCTGGGGGTGAGGAGGAAGAGGAGGGACTCGAGTCTGAAGGTAGTAAAGTTGCTCAGTCAAAGAACGTGAAGCTCATCGAGATTACGAGTGACAAGCCTGAAGAGATCAGGAAGATTCTGGCTAAGAAGAAGCTGTCTTTGGATGTCCCAATGCCGAGAAATGCTGTCGATGCCTACCATTACCTGCTCTACTTTGCCTCGCTTTATCCCGCTGATAGGGTCAGGCTGGAATACGAGAAAATGAACGAAAAGTACGATTTCGTAAAGCAGGCTTTCAGTCTTGCAAGGATAATTGCAAACATTAAGGATGGTGTTGAGAAAACGCTTGCTGTTAGGGTGGTTAACGCTCTTGAAATTTCGAAATAGTGGAGAGGTGGTTTGAATGAGTGTTAGACAAATTCCGGTTAGGGAAGAAATACTGGCTGCCGAGTACGACCCGGCACCAAAGCTGGGCGAGATCCTGAGTGCTGTCGAAGGTAA
>QNUZ01000196.1 GCA_004347865.1 Archaeoglobi archaeon
ACATCTCCCTCCCCTGCCACATTTATAGCTTCAACAGGCTTGGCCCAATCTCCATCCATCGTGCTGACAGTAACAGCTTTTCCCACTATTTTCTTTCCCCTTACCAGCGGATATACGCCCGTCATCGCCCTTGCACGATGCATAGCATCACTTACATTTGGAGTTGAAACCTTCATCAGAAGCTCCCTGGTTTCCTCATCCATGCTTTTCTTGATATAGGTTCCGGACTTCCTATCAATAGCCTCTCTGACCTTTTTAGCGGATTCCATCACATTTCTGGACTTAACGATGTTACTGCCAACGATAACGATCTTTGCTCCTAGAGAGATACAAACCGAAGCCCTCTCAGCATCGAGTCCTCCAGCAGCAGCTATAGGAATGTTCACACTCCCAACCACGTTTTTAAGAACTTCAAGCGGATCTATCCCGATCATCTGCTGATCTATTCCGACATGAACGTTCAAGTAGTCAACCCCCATCTCCTCCAGTTCCTTGGCTCTTTTTACTGGATCCGGGTGATTTATTAGATCGGCCATAATCGCACAGCCATACTTCCTACCGGCACGTATGGCTTCTGCAATGGTGGCATCGTTTGATAGACCGAGAATGATAACGATATCTGCTCCGCTTTTTGCAGCCATCTCAACCTCAACTGCTCCAGTATCGATTGTTTTCATATCAGCAACGATCTTGTGGTCTCTAAATGTCTTTTTCAGTTCCCTAACTGCATTCATTCCCTCGCTCTTTATTAATGGTGTCCCGACTTCGATCCAATCTGCGCCACCTTTAATGGCTTCATCGGCAATTTCAATTGCCCTCTTCAACTCCAAGAGGTCCAAGGCCACCTGAAGTATGGGTCTGTCCATGGGTCTACCCATAATGTGAGCCACTCCACGACTGAAGTTGGGAGCTTCCGGCATTAAGGGATGCTTCACGCACTTCCCCTCATCTGCCGGACTTCCCTCTGCACGGGAATATCCCCAAGACCTCTTCAACACAGAACTATTTAAGCTTTCCCCATTCATCCCAGAGCCAAAGCTCTGGGTTTTCTGGGCACCCATTTTTATAAAGAAAATGCAAGATAGTTCTCGCTAAGTTTAGTCACAGAGAAACTGTATATGTCGAAAGGAATAGATCATCAAATTAAACGGCTTGCACCACAAAATCGTGGCAGCTAGGGCCTCTAACTTTTACAAGTTTTTTCTTAATAACTGCATGACAGCATAGGTTATTATCTGATGGGGTTAGAAACTGCTTCTTTCCATCGTAGAGTTTTATAAACTTGAATACGTTGATGCTGATGAAAAGAGGAGGGAGGGGATGAAAGTTAATGCTAGACTAGAACGGTGGTTAAGAAGGGAGATCACCAGGAATTAAAGCCACATGCGCTCCAACCCTAAATCCCCGAAAACATTGATTTCTATCTAGATTTAAGCAAAACCTTTAAATATTACTATATCTATAAATTATCCTGCAATGGCCACCGGAAAAGAGCTCGAAGAGGTGTTCAGAATAATTGCCGAATGCGATCCAGATGCAATGATAATCTACGATGGAGAAAGAGTTATCTATGCAAATTCAAAAGCAGCTGAATTTCTGGGAAAAGACTTCAAACGCGAGATTCGGGAGCTAATGCATCCGGATTACAGAGAAGCATTGATGGAAAGAATAAAAAGAGCTTTAAAAGGGGATGAGACCGAACCATTTGAGGGGCTCGTTCTTCTGCCGAATGGGGTGGAGAAATGGATAGAAGTAACCCTAAAAAGCGTAACAATCAAAGATAGACCAGCTGTTTTAATTTGTTTGAGGGATCTCACAGACAAAAAATCAGCAGGGAAGTATAGAGAGTTTTTCGATAACTCCTTAGACATAATTGCCGTAACGGATCTCCAAGGCAGATTTGTTGAGGTCAACAGAGCCTTTGAAGAAACCCTAGGTTATTCGAGAGATGAGGTTAGGGGCAGGAATTTCGCCGAGTTTCTAGAACTGAACAGAGAGATGGCTGAGAGTATATTCAAAGCCTATAACAGGGCCTTCAGGGAAAAGAGAGATCTCAAAGGACTCATATTAGAGGCCAAAAGAAGGGACGGAAGAAAAATAATTTTTGAAGGGAATATCAGGCTGTTATGGGAGAGAGGTAGAATCGTGGGTTTTGTGGGGAACTACAGAGACGTTACGGAAAAGCTCGAACTTCAGGAGAGGTTGAAAGAAAGTGAAGAAAGATACAAGAAGATTTTCGAACACTCTCCGATCCTAATCGCATTGGTTGACGAAAACGGGATTTTCATCGAAGCAAACCAGGCGATGATCAAAAGCATAGGTGTGAAACCGATCGGAAAAAGTCACCATGACTTGTTTTCGAAGGAAGTTGCAGACAAGAGATTGCAGAACATAAGGAAGGCCATTGGGGAAAATAAACCTGTAGTTTTCCAAGACGAGCGAGAAGGGAGAATTTTCATTATCAACTACGTTCCAGTTGAACTTGGAGGAAAGAGGGTCTGCTTGGTGATAGCTGAAGAGATTACAAGGCTGCAGAAGCTGAACAAGCTCCTCAGGGAAATAATAGAAGTTAACCAGGCTATAGCACGAATCAGAGACAAGGAAATGTTGATTAAAAAAGTCGAAGAAATTCTTTCCGACTACTCCGCGAAGATTTCCGACGTTCCACAAGAGGGATGCTTCAGCATAAGTTATAGTGGAAATGACTACGGATACCTATGTGTTATGTACTCCGGAGAGGAGGAGAGGACTCTCCTCGAAACCCTTGCAAAAGACATAGCCTTTGCGATTAAAACGATCGAAGACGAACAGAAGAAACTTGAGCTACTCAACAGACTGATGGATAATTTAAAAACTTTCGCTTTTATCGTTGACAGAATCAGAAATCCTCTAGCCGTTATAAGCGGTTTGGCTGAGACATTTGTTGAAAACGAGGAAACAAGAAGAAAGATTCTCCAGCAGGTGGACAGAATTGTTGAAATCATACAGAAAATCGAAATGGCCTGGAAGAAAACCGAAAATTTAACAGGAACAGAAGATGACATTTTCAAGAATACAGAAAGAGGTTAAAAAGTCCCGCCTCCCGGATTTGAACCGGGGACACCGGGATCTCCGCTTGCCCGCGGAGCGGCAAACTACAGTCCCGCGCTCTCCCAGGCTGAGCTAAGGCGGGCTGGAAGTATGTTCAACTTTTTGCTTAAAAAAGTTACGCTATGAAATTCGCTTTTCTGGGCCGAAGGATTTATATTTCTCTCCGAGAAAAAAAGCAGAATATGGAAGCA
>QNUZ01000197.1 GCA_004347865.1 Archaeoglobi archaeon
AGGCTGACAGTCTCGTGGTATTTCCTGTTCTCTCCCTCAGCCCTGATCTCCAGAGATCTCTCCGTGGCCTTGAGTTCAATGTCCTCCTTTTTCACACCAGGCATTTCTGCAATTACCTGAACCTCGTTGTCAGTCTCGATCACGTCAACCAATGGCTTCCTCTCTTCTATGCCTGTCTCCCTTATCATGGGTTTGGTTCCGAACTCTCTGATCTCAGGCTTTCCATCCGGACCGATTCTGATAGAGAATCCCCTCACTATTGGCTTTCCCTCGCCAAGCTCCCCAAACCGGAAGACGCTTTCAATGTCCCTCATCATCCTCCTGAAGATCTCGTCGAAGTCTCTGAACGGATCCCATTCCCAAGGATCCTCGTAGTCGTCCTCCTCCCTATCTTTCCTCCTCCTTCTCCAAACCATACACACCACCTCACGCGTACATCTTCTGGAATTCCTTCAACATTAACTCATACCTCTTCAAATCCTCCTGAGTTAAACTCGGCTTAACCTTCTTCAAAGCCTCCTCAAAGTGCCTCTTCGTGATCTTTATTTTCTTTGCGATTTCCTTGGCTTCCTCTCTGCTCACTCCGGACTTTAGTGCTTCCCTTATTGCAAGCATCCCTGCCTCTCTGCACACCGCCTCAATGTCCGCGCCGCTGTACCCTTCGGTTTTCTCGGCGAGCTCTTCCAACTTCACGTCTTCAGCCAAGGGTTTGTTCTTTAAGTGAATCCTGAAGATCTCCTTTCTTGCCTCTTTGTCAGGCGGCGGGATGTAGATGTGTCGTTCTATTCTTCCAGGTCTAAGCAATGCAGGATCCATGAGATCTGGCCTGTTTGTCGCGGCTATCACCACTACTTCCCTGAGCTCCTCCAGTCCGTCGAGCTCGGTGAGGAGCTGGCTCACTACCCTTTCTGTCACGTGAGAATCTCCTATTCCTCCTCTTCTCGGTGCAAGGCTGTCTATCTCGTCAAAGAATATTATCGCCGGTGCAACCTGCCGGGCTTTTTTGAACATGTCCCTCACATGCTTCTCGCTCTCTCCGACCCACTTGCTGAGCAGTTCTGGACCTTTGACGCTTATGAAGTTTGCATTGCTCTCGTTAGCAACTGCTTTGGCCAGCAAGGTCTTTCCAGTTCCAGGCGGTCCATATAGCAGGATTCCCTTCGGAGGTTTGATGTTCGTAGTTTTGAAGACTTCCGGATACTTTAGCGGCCACTCTATAGCCTCTCTTAATTCCTGCTTCGCATTTTCGAGGCCTCCTATGTCTTCCCATCTAACCTTGGGTATCTCCACGAGTACCTCTCTCATTGCCGATGGCTCAACATTCTTTAATGCCTCTATGAAATCCTCTCTTGTCACCTTAAGGTTCTCAATTATCTCTGCCGGGATTTCCTTTTCTATGTCTACTTCAGGCAGAACTCTGCGCAGCGCATGCATCGCGGCCTCCTTGCAGAGCGCTTCGAGATCTGCACCGACGAAACCGTTAGTTGCGTCTGCAAGTTCGTCAAGATTCACATCCTCGGCAAGCGGCATTTTCCTTGTGTGGATCTCAAGAATCTCCTTTCTTCCATCTCTGTCGGGAACACCGATCTCTATTTCTCTGTCAAATCTTCCTGGCCTGCGCAGGGCCGGATCAATTGCATCGGGTCTGTTTGTTGCTGCGATCACGATTACTTGACCCCTCGACTCGAGCCCGTCCATCAGTGCCAGCAGCTGTGCAACAACCCTTCTCTCAACCTCTCCAGTTACCTCCTCTCTTTTTGGCGCAATTGAGTCTATTTCATCGATGAATATAATGCTCGGGGCATTCTGCTTTGCCTCTTCAAAGATCTCCCTGAGCCTCTGCTCACTTTCTCCGTAATACTTGCTCATGATCTCGGGACCGCTGATGCTTATAAAGTGTGCATCAACCTCGTTTGCCACGGCCTTCGCAATAAGCGTTTTTCCAGTTCCCGGAGGACCGTGCAGAAGAACTCCCTTAGGCGGCTCGATTCCGAGACGCTGGAAAAGTTCAGGATGTTTCAGCGGAAGCTCTATCATTTCCCTGACCAGCCTGAGCTCTCTCTTTAGACCGCCGATATCCTCGTATGTAACATTCGGAACGGCTCTCTTGACTTCCTCCGCGGGCTTTTCTTTAAGCTCGATCTCGGTCCCTCTGCCGACAACCACGACTCCTGAGGGCCTTGTGGCAACTATAACAAACGTTAAGGTGTAGCCAAAGATTTCAACTCTAACTTTTTGCCCTCTGACGACCGGTCTCCCCTCTAGAAGCCTTAAGATGTAACCTTCACCGCCAGTTATCCTCACGGGTTCTGTGGGAGCCAATGTTATTTTTTCCGCGGGTTTTGCTTCAACTTTTCTTATCTTAACCTTGTCATCGATTCCAACTCCAGCGTTGCTCCTCAGGTTTCCGTCGATTCTCACTATCCCCTTTCCTCTGTCCTCCGGATAGCTTGGCCAGGCAATAGCCGGAACGCTCTCCTTCCCAACGATCTCTATTATGTCCCCGCTTTGAACTCCTAGCTTTTCCATTACCTCTGGATCCAATCTTGCAATCCCTCTTCCGACGTCTCTGTAATAAGCCTCAGCAACCCTTAAAGTAATTTCCTCCTTCATATTCATCACCCCAATACCCAAACAATTTCTCCATCAACTTCTTCCTCCCTCACAATTCCTCTCATCTTTAAAGATTCGAGGGTTTTCTCAACCTCCTTATATGGTATTCTGAAGTGCTCGGCGATCTCTGTTGCCTTTCTGAGGCCCTTCGCAATTCCAAGCAGTACGATGCGCTCTAAATCATCGTTCGTGATTTTCTCGACCTCCTCAAGCAGCTCTTCGAGCATCCCGTCCATCATTGAAGTTATCGTGGTCTGAATCGCTGAGAACTTCTCACGAAGCTTCTCTGCTACTTTCATCGCCCTGTATATCTCCGAAACCGAATTCATGCTGGAATGCATCAGCTTAAGATCTTCCTCAATCCCCTTTAAGATATTCAAGGGATTAAGGCTGAATTCAGAGCCGTTTCTCCTTAGGATACTGACCTCGAAGTTGTGCGGCGAAATTGTCACCTCGACTCTCAAAGTATCTGCGATGAAGTAGTATTTCCTTTTTCCGTCGTCAATGCTCTTGACAATCCCTGCCTTCTCTAGCTTCTCCAGATGCTCTATTACTAGCTTTGGAGCCATGCCTAGACAGTATGAAATCTCGCTGATGTAACATGGCTTCTTTGCAAGCAGTTCCAGTATTCTCCTCCTGCTTTCGTTACCTATCGCGTC
>QNUZ01000198.1 GCA_004347865.1 Archaeoglobi archaeon
AAGGTTCTTGTAATCGGAAAAACCTTGGTAGTTGGAAACCTTTCTGGGCATCTTTACTTTGTAAACGCCACAAATGGTGAGATAGAAAGATCGATTCTGCTTGAAAGCAGGCCATCTTGGTACGGCATAGCCTCCTCGCCGGCATATCACGACGGAACGATTTATGTTCAGACTTTTTCTAACTCAACAGTCTGGGCATTAGATCCGAATGGGACATTGAAGTGGAAGTTTTCCGCGAACCTTGAAGGCAGCCCCTACGCAAGCCCATTTGCATTTGACGACAGGATCTTCTTCTCTGCTGGCAACAGGCTCTTCTGTTTGAACGAAAGCGGGTTGGAGCTGTGGAACTTCACCGCAGATTCAAAGATAACGAATTCGCCTGTGGTGGGCAATGACAAAATCTTCTTCTCAACTGAGCGTTCCTTCTATGCCCTTAATCTTAACGGAGAACTTCTCTGGAACAGAAGCTTTAACGGAACAATTTCCAACGCCATCCTTTCAGGCACATCGGTTTGCGTTGGTGGCAGGTATGGCGTTTCCTGTTTCAATGCCACAAATGGAGAAGTGATTTGGGAATTTCCGACTGAAGGGAAAGTCGATTCAACTCCTGCGATCCACGAAGGCAGAATTTACTTTGCGACAAACACGCAATATGGGACGCTATATGCCCTGAATCTGAGCACAGGCGATCTTCTCTGGTTCTACCGCCTAGTTCCTCCTAAGGATAGGTACTATAACATAATGTCGTCTCCAATAATCGCCGAAGAAAAGCTCTTCATAGGCGCCGACTCGGGTTTCTTTTACTGTTTCAACTCTTCAGGAATTCTGGAGCTCAATGTGACCCTTTATCCCGGGAAATATACCGAGAATGTTAACGGGAATGACTACGAGGTCAACAAAACCTCTGCCTTAGGAGCCTTGCACTTTGCAAGCTCGGGCTCGAGGGCTGATGGGGCTGAGATCGGCTTCAGCTATAGGCTGAATGATTCCTGGTATCCAAGTTACGGCCTGTTCCTGGACTCTGTGATGGGCTTGAATGAGCTTTGGTGGACCTTCTACGTTAATTCCGAAATGCCCCGCTCTGCAATGGATAAGGTAGAGATGAGAGACGGCGATACGCTGTACTTAATCTACGGCACAGGCTTTGAAACACCAGAAAATGCGACTACAATGATAAAGATAAACGTCGCTGTTAAGCCAGCAGGGATCAACGATGTTTCTGTCAAAGCTGGAACAAGAGGCGGCAACATTACGGCTTTCGCAAACGTTTCAGCGATCGAAGGCTGGTACGTCCTCGTGTTAAGCGGGATAAACTCTGATGGCGACAGCCTTGCCGGTGTTGCTACCTTCTACTCCAAAGGAGATCTCAGGGTCCCAATCCTCGTTGCAGTTCCTCAGCAGCTTAAAGCAGGATCTTACAGACTTTATGCGGGAATATACAGGCTCGAAGAGTATCCTGATAAACTTGTGTCTTTCTTTGGCCCGGTAGAGGTGGAGGTTAAATGAGGGCTATTTTTTTGCTTCTGCTCCTCACAGCGCCTGCATGTGCTTTGAGCATTCAGGTTTCAGGAGACTGCGTTAATCAGAAGATCCTCATTTCAACCGATCAGCCATGTTTTCTTGCCCTGAGAATGAACTACGGCGTCCCGATTTACGCAAGCACTTATGATGGCCCAGTAACTTTTGTTCCAAAGATCGCGGGAGATTTGCTGATAACCGCATTTTCTGAAAAGGAGGAGGCCAGCAAGTTTGTAAGGATAAGGGAATGCGCAAGGTCTGATTACCATATATCGACGAATATCCTTCCAGATGGAAGCTTTGAGGAGCATGGAAAGAAGATAAGCTGGAGAACGGCTTACGGCGCACTGAAAAAAACATGCGAAATCCTCGGATATTCCTGTTATTCAAAATTAACAGACTGGGGAATTTTCGTTGATTGCATTCGCGGAATTTGCACCGGAAGTCTTGGAAAGACTTCTGGCTGGATGTACTGGGTGAACTATCCGAACAAGCCGATGCCGGGAATATCCGCGACCGAATATCGGGTTTATCCAAACGATAGGGTCATCTGGTATTTCTCGAGAAGCATGGATGAAAAGCCCGAAAGCTCGCCTTACAGCATAGAAATCACCCTCGGTCCCAACTACGAAATTTATGCAAATACAAAGTGGGAGACGAAGGTTCCCCCCGTGGCTGACTTCGAATTCAGTCCTTCGATTCCCTATGTTGGCCAGGAGGTTGTTTTCAACGCCTCAAGTTCCTTCGCATTTGGGGGAAAACGGATCGTGGAATACCTCTGGCAAATAGACGGGAATGAGTTAAAGGGGATGGTGGTTGCCTACAAATTCGAAAAGGAAGGAGAATACGAGGCTAAGCTAACGGTTTTCGATGAAGAAGGGTTGTACAACTCAGTCACGAAGACTCTGAAAGTAGTTAAGGCCGAAGGCTACGGCAATTTCACCGTCGAGGGAGAGAAAACGATCGATTTCGGCTTTTTCGTTTTGAGGATCAGGGCGGAAAAAGCGGAGGTGTCGCTTAAGAACGAGAGCTGCAGGGTTCCAAATCACGATGTTAGGGGCTGCTTCAGCCTACGGTCTAACGCACCAGTTTCTGCTGTCCTGGAGAGCAACGAGAGCTTTAAGGTGCTCGATCTGAGCAGGGACAGATGGGTTCATGTAAAGGGAAACGGGAACTTTACTGCAAACATCTCCGCTGGTAGCTTTGCAGTTTTGACACCGTGGAAAGATTTTCCGCTCAGTGAAAAGGATGAGAGGATAATGAGGGCTCTGAAATACCTCAGAAGTTTGCATAGGGATGATGGAGGGTTTGGTGAGGAAAGTAGTCTTTTCTCAGCAACCTGCTGGGCAATAATGGCCATTGTCTCTGCGAATGAAAGGCCCGAAGACTGGAAGAAGAACGGTAAAAGTCCGCTGGATTACCTCAGGGAGAATATCAGAGAAGAGATGCCAAAGATGGGCACTGCAGATATTGCAAGGACGATCCTCGCCCTAGTGTATGCTGGCGAAGATCCGAGGAACTTTGAAGGCTACGATCTTGTAGAAATGCTCAGGGGAAAAACGAGGGAGAACGGCCAGATCGGGGACTACGTCTACACGACTATCTGGGCAGCAATGGCATTGAAATCCGCTGGAGAAGATGTTTCGAAGTCTGTGGAATGGATAAAATCCGTGCAAAATCCGGATGGCGGCTTTCCCTGGGTTGAAGGCGAAAAGAGTGACTGCGACGACACTTCGGC
>QNUZ01000199.1 GCA_004347865.1 Archaeoglobi archaeon
AGACGATAGAAATCGTACTTCTTCGGTTTGTCAGATTTTCCATGCCCGCGATTATCAATGAAGAGCAGGGTATTTTTGCCTCTGAAGTGAGCTCTCTGCTCCTCCCAGAAGTTCATGTTTGCGGTCCATCCGTGAATGAAAACCAAGGTGGGCGCGCTTCCTGCTTCGAACTCGTAATAAATCTTCAATCCCTCGTTTTCAATAAACGGCATGCAGTAAGTGAAAGATCATTTTTAAAAATTTTTCTTCCGTCTCCAAACTTTTTTATCCGTCGGGCGAAAAATTGATTTGTGAAGCAGATGAGCTCATTCGATATCAGAGCCTGCGTAGAGGAGCTGCAAAAGCTACTCGGTGGTAAGGTTGAGAAGGTCTACCACTATCCGCCAGACGAAATTAGGATCAGAATCTATGCGGGAGAAAAGTACGATCTGGTGATCGAAGCCGGAAGGAGAATTCATCTGACAAGGTTTCCGAAAGAAAGTCCCAAATTTCCAACTCCATTCGCAATGCTTCTTCGAAAACACCTTGAAGGGGCCAGAATTAAGGCTATAGAACAGAAGGATTTTGACAGAATTGTCGAAATTCACTTCGAGAGGGAAAAGAGCAAAAAGATCGTAGCAGAACTTTTTTCAAAGGGAAACATAATCCTAATGGAGGAAGACAGGATTATTATGCCTTTAAAGGAGATCAGAAGGCAGAGTTCTGAGAAAAAGCCTGATGAGGGTAGGGATATCGTGAGGTATCTTGCTACTTCTGGATTCGGTGGATTGTATGCGGAGGAATTGTGTCTAAGAACGGGATTGGACAGAAACAAGAAATATTCAGAGCTTACTGTGGAAGAGAAGAAGATACTTGAGAAAGAGATCGAGAGGCTGAAGAATTTCGAGATCAAACCGCAAATCGTGCTCAGGGATGGGCAATACTTCGATGTTGTGCCCATGGATCTGCTTTACTATCAAAATCATGAAAAGAAGTTTTTTGAGAGCTTCAACGAGGCTCTGGACGATTTTTATTCAAAAATAGCAATTGAAAGCTCTGAGAAGGACGAAGAGCTCGAGAAGCTGAAAAACAGGCTAAAAATTCAGGAAGAAACACTTGAAGATTATCAGAAAGAAATTAAAAAAAACAGAGAGATTGCAGAGTTAATTTACGCTAATTACTCCAAGATTGAGGAGATAATAGAGAAGCTGAGGAGTAACGAGGCTACCGAGGATGTTTTGAAATTCGACAGGGAAAAAAAGGTCGCCTTAATTCGAATCTCTGACAAGGAGTTCGAAATTGATGTGAGCAGGAGTGTTTACGGGAATGCTGAGCTATACTACGAGAAAGCAAAAAGTTTTAAGGAAAAGCTGGAAGGTCTGAAGGCTGCAATAGAGAAGACTAAGGAAGAAATGAGGAAAGCTGAGCTTAGGGGAGAAAAAATCGGTTTCAGCGTTCGAAGGAAAAGGGAATGGTTTGAGGATTACAGATGGTTCGTGACTTCAGATGGCTTCATCGCGATAGGCGGTAGAAATGCGAAGATGAATGCGGAGATAGTTTCAAAAAGGCTGGAACCCAGAGATCTCTTTTTCCACACCCAGACACCCGGAGCACCCGTGGTAGTGCTTAAAAAAGGCCAAGAAGCACCAGAAACCAGCATCTTAGAGACAGCAGAATTTGCGGCGATTTATTCTGCCCTCTGGAAAGAGGGGAAGCACTCGGGGGAGGTTTACTATGTCAAGCCGGAACAGGTGCAGAGATCGGCCAAAGCTGGAGAGTATCTGCCAAAGGGGAGTTTCTACATCGTTGGGGAGAGGAATTACTTGACCGTGGAACTGAGATGCGCGGTTGGAGTAGAACTTGAAAAAATGCGCGTAATTGGTGGGCCTGTTAATGCAGTGAAGAGATACGCAGACTATTACGTCGAGCTTGAAATCGGTGACAGGAGACCTGAAGAGCTTAGCGTTGAAATTGCGAAATTGCTGGCAGAAAAGGCCGGAGAAAATGCATACCTCGTGAAGGCAATAGCCAAGCCAGAGGAGATAGCAAGGTTTTTACCACCCGGAAAGTCGAGGATAGTATGAAAGTTCTTGATTTTCCATCTACTCCACTATCGAGGGAAATAGCGGGAAAATACGGTTATGATGAGTTCATAATCCGCAGATGGCTTCGATTTTTTGGAGAAGATACACTAAGAATTGTAGAAGCCTTTGAGAGAGGCATTCCGAAATATTTGAGGATAAACACTTTGAAGATTTCTGAATCCGAACTTTTAAAGAGACTCGAGAGGAGGGGATTCCGACTTGAAAAAACTGAGGTTCCCTACTGCTATGAGGTGGTTGAGGAGAAGTACTCAATAGGTGCGACGCCCGAGTATTTGATGGGCTACTACTATATAATGGACAAAAGCTCGTGCATTCCCCCGCTCGTACTTCAGCCGAGGCCTGACGAAATCGTTGTCGACCTTTCAGCTTCTCCGGGAGGCAAAACCACTTTTTTGGCGATGTTGATGGAAAACAGAGGCGTGATTTTGGCTGTGGAGCCACAAAAGGAGCGTATTCAGGCCTTAGTCGATAATGTTAACAGAATGGGAGCTATGAACGTGGCAATTCTCAACATGGATGGGAGGGAATTTCCAAAACTTGGGATAAAGGCTGACAAAGTTCTTCTGGATGCTCCGTGCAGTGGGGAGGGAATAATTTTCAAGGATGAATCTAGAAAAATGGATAGGGGCATGAAGGATATTCAATTCTGCTCTTCACTTCAGAGAGAGCTAATACTCAGTGCATTCGACTCCTTGAAGCCTGAAGGAGTTCTGGTTTACTCCACATGCTCTCTTGCTCCTGAGGAAAACGAATTTGTAATCGATTACCTTTTAGAAAAGAGAAAGGCAGAGCTGTTGGACGTTGAATACGGTGAAAAGGCCCTTAATTTGACTGAAAGGGATTTGAGCAAGGCAAGAAGATTTTATCCCCATATTCACAAATGCGCTGGCTTTTTTGTTGCGAAGATCATTAAGCTTTCTTGACCTTTTCTCTGAGCTCTCTGAGCAAAGGATCGATCATCAGCTTTGAGAACTCCACCATCCCCTCGCTTTCGCCAACGATGCCTATGGATACGTGGTCGATAAAGATCGCGAAGAATCTCTCGCCGTCGAAGATGAAAAGGCCGTGAGAAACATCTCTTACGACCTTTTCACCTTTGTACTCAAGCCTGTATGCTTCTGCCTTGAGATCATCGGGATTTTCCGAGATTATG
>QNUZ01000002.1 GCA_004347865.1 Archaeoglobi archaeon
GAAAAGGGTTATAATACTCACAGATTACGATAAAAAAGGCTTTGAGATTGAAAAAGGGCTTTCAAGAGCGCTGCTGAGCTACGGAAACGTTCCCAATACCGAGCTCAGGAGGAGGATTTTCAGGTATATAAGAAAGGATATAACAAAGGTGGAGGAACTTGAAAGCTTCATTAGGAGGGAGAAAAATGAACTATGAAGATGTCGTGAACGCAGTTTCCGAGTTAATCGTTAGGGCCCAGACAGAGCTACCTTCAGATGTCGTTCAGGCTTTGAGGAGGGCTTATGAGATTGAGGAGAGCGAGATAGCAAGGAAAAACCTAGAAGTAATACTCCAGAACATAGAAATTGCAAGAAGATCGAAACTTCCGATTTGCCAAGACACGGGAATACCCTTCTTTTTTGTGGAGGTTGGAACAGAACTGAGATTAGATTTTGACATAAAGAAGGCTATAAGGGAGGCTGTTAGAAGGCTCACACCGTCAGTTCTTCGTCCCAATGCCGTCCATCCGCTTACAAGGGAGAACTCTGGAGACAACACGGGCCTAGGTGTCCCCATTGTGAACATAGATCTGGTCGATGGTGACAGGCTTCGAATTTCCTACATGCCCAAGGGTGCCGGAAGCGAAAACATGTCCCAGCTAAAGATGTTACTGCCAATGGAAACAGGTAAAATAAAAAGATTTGTTGTGGAGACTGTTGCAAGAGCGATGGGGATGCCTTGCCCGCCAGTTATTATTGGTTTGGGTATCGGGGGCAGTTTCGATGTCTCAGCAAAGCTCGCGAAAAAGGCCTTACTCAGGAGCCTAGACAGCATGAACGAATTCGAGCTCGAAATTCTAGAAGCTGTAAATTCGCTGGGAATCGGACCAATGGGTCTTGGAGGGAAAACTACCGCTCTGGCCGTGCTTTCAAATCTAAACCACTGCCACACCGCCTCACTTCCGGTGGCCGTTAACATTCAGTGCTGGGCAAATCGAAGAGCAGAGGTGATCTTGTGATCCTAAACTGTGTGGACGAAAGAATTCTGGAATTAAAAGCAGGAGATATAGTCTATGTAACAGGCGAGATTATAACCGCAAGGGATAAAGCACATGCCAGGGCCGCTGAGATGCTTAAAAATGGACAGAGGCTTCCATTCAGCTTCAATCGCTCTATTGTCTATCACTGCGGACCGATAGTTAGCGGTGACCGAGTGATCTCTGCCGGGCCTACTACGTCGGAAAGGATGAGCCCCTACGCTCCAAATATCCTGAAGAACGTCGAGCTGATGGTTATGATCGGAAAAGGAGGAATGAACAGGGAAGTTGTAGAGGCGATGAAGGGCAAGGCTGTTTACCTAGCATTCCCGGGAGGTGCTGGGGCTCTTGCTGCGAGCAAAATAAAGAAAATTAAGGGTGTATTCTGGGAGGATTTAGGAATGGCTGAGGCTGTTTGGGTTTTCGAAGTCGAAAATTTCGGGCCATGTGTGGTTGCGATCGATTCAGAGGGAAAGAATCTTTATGAAGGGGTTGAGAAAAGGGTCAGGGCCAGATTATGATCGTCCTACATCTGGCGGGGCATTGTATAGAAACAGCTGCTAAGAGAAGGTACGAAGAATTGGTGTCTTACCTGCTCCGGCATGAAGACGAAGAGAAGGAGAGAGAACTCGAGTTTTTGGTAGAATTCTTGGATAAAGCGGATTTTTCTGAACTTAGAAGAAGGGGATTTGACGGCAGAGAGGAGATGCTAGTTGGGATAAAAAAAGAGGGGGAGAAATTCGTCGTCGAAAAGCTAGGTTAGGGCATAACCGTAGACTTTCGAATACGCAACGTTGTTCGAGTTGTCTACTGCTACGATGTAGAACTCTACAGCATTTTGAACCTGGAGCTTGGCAATATAAAGCTCCTCAGAAAGCCCGTAGCCGCCTATCGGCTCTCTTACGTACTTTCTCCCGATCTCCATGTCTTTGTAATTCCACTTTCCGCCCTCTATTGAATAAGCTATGAGAACTCTGTGGAGAGCGCTTTCGGGATCTTTGATGAGCGCGGAAATGCTTAATTCATTCCCTTCAGCTTTAACATCTATAGATACGATCTCCGGTGGAGTTAAATCTGCCAGCCTGTATAATTTCTGGGAGCTTTTATTTTCCGAGAAAACAACATAAATGTTTCCCTTGGAAACTGCAACCTTGGGTGTAAGAACTTCTGCACCCTCGTGCTTCAATTCGTAGAGCTTTTCAAGCCCGCGCCAGAGGATGTATATCCTTCCGTAACTGTCTGTTTTGACGGGTAGGATCACCACGTTGTCTGAGACCACAGGAAATCCTGGTATCTCGTTTGCGCTAAGATTGAAGGTTCCAATCATATTTCCGTCGAAGTCCACGATCTGAAGATCCAGGTTCTTATCTCCGATGGTCTTTGGAATGAAGAGCGCATTTTCATTTGCAGAAAGTAGTGGGTTACAATTTGAATCCTCACCTGCCCCAAAATATCCCTTCCAGAGCTCTTTTCCATATTCGGAAAATGCATAAACATATCCTTGGCGGGAAACAAAGATCTTTCCATTCTTATATAGCGGTGCGGAATAGCCTTTATCGATTTCCCATACAGGCTTTCCTGTTTTCAGTTCAAAGGCATAAAGCTTGTCCGAGGATACAAAGAGCTTGCCATTTCCAGCCGCAAACCCGTTGACAGTTCCCGCAACCTTTGCCTTCCATTTCAACTCTCCTTTTTGAGAGAAGCACATGACCCATGGGTCTAAGTTGTCTGTCCCTACACAGACTAGCTCCTCCACAATCAAAGCAGAGACGCTTCCCGCGATGTTAATCTCATTATGCCAAACAATTTTACCGTTCTCTTTTTCAAAAGCAATCAGAGAGAAACCCTTTTTGCCAGCGGTAGTCCCAACGAATAGGTAATCTCCGATCCCGTAGGCCTTTATTTCTTTTTCAAATGACTCATGGATATCAAAACTCCATAAAAGCTCCCCGTTGTTGTAGGCATAAACCCTGTAGTTGTCGAATAGGAACACGATATCATCCGCAACAGGCGTGGCAAGTTCCCCTCTGAAATTGACGCTGACATTGGTAACCCCAACCAATTTTGGTTTTCTTGGAATTTCAGAAGCGTAGAAATCGCTATTCTCCGTCCCTTTCACCAAATTCCAAGGTTTCAAGTTTAAAAGGAATTCGTTGGGTATCTCTTCTCTTTCCTTTACGGGCGTTACCTCCCTGAGCTCTTTCTTTTCAGATGTTGTTGGTGGAGGAACAGTTTTTTCAGGTGTCACAGTCGGCTGAGGTACTGGAGTCTCATTTTTCGCCACTTGCTGAACGCAGCAGGAAAGCAAAAGTATCAGGAGTACGGCCAAAATCCATCGCATGGAACATGTTTCACATTGTGGTATAAAAACTTTGCAGTAATCCTTTTTGAACGAGCGTAAGGTTTAACGTTCAGGATAAAAAAAGAGATCTTATGCTAACTCTGGTCGGCTTAGGTCTGCAAGATTTCAGGGACATAACTCTACGAGGATATGAAGCGGTAAAAAAAGCCGAGGAGGTGTATCTGGATACCTATACCTCAAGGATTTCTTCATCGATTGAAGATTTGCAGAGATTTTTTGGCAAGAAAATAATAGAAGCTAAAAGGAGCGACCTAGAAGAGGGGGGCAGAAAAATAATTGAGAGAGCTAGGGAGAGAGACGTCGTTATACTCATTCCGGGGGATCCGACAATAGCGACTACCCATATCGCTCTGGTTTTGGAAGCAAGAAAAGCGAATGTTGAAACAAGAATAATAAACAACGCGAGTATAATCAATGCGGTCTGCTCGTTAACAGGGTTGCAGAACTACCGCTTTGGAAAGTCTGCGACGATCAGCTGGTTTCGTTCGAGAGCCTTTATTGACACGATTTATGCAAATCTAAGCATAGATGCTCATACATTGCTTTTTTTGGATTTGAATCCCCCAATGACCATAAAAGAAGCAGTTAGTCGAATTTTGGAGCTTGATAGCGGCTTTAAAGACCACTTCGCTGTCGGAGTGGCAAGAGCGGGAAGCGAAGATGCAGTTGTCAAGTGCGACCGACTCAAGGAACTGGCTTATTTCAGCTTTGGGGAACCGCTCCATTCCCTAGTAATTCTATCAAAAAAGCTTCACGTGCTCGAATACGAATGCCTAGTCTACTTTGCTTCCGCTCCTGAGGAGCTGAGAGAATGGGTTTTATAAATAATAAAGAGATGGATTCCTGTTTAGCTTCGGTGGTGTTATGGAAGGACATGAAAGGATGAGAGAGATCAAGGAACGATTCGGAGATCTTATTGACGAGGAAACAGCCAATGCGCTTGCCAGATATTCCCCAAATTTGGAGGAATTCACGAAGATCTCTGAAATAGTACCCGGAAAGGTAAACATTCGGGGAAAAGTGAGCGGAATCGGAGATCCCGATATCGGGAGAGAAATATACCTCTCAGACGAAACCGGAAGGGTTAGAATTATTGTCTGGGATAAGGAGGTATACAAAAAGGCTGAAATTGGGATGACAGTCGAGATACACAACGCTTATGCTAAAGAAGGAAAGAAGGGGGTGGAAGTTCATGTAAACAGGTACTCAATTGTAAAATTTTTAGAGTAGAAGAGATGAGAGTAGCAACTGCAGTCCGAGCATCCAAAGCCTTTAATCGGGGTCAGTTTGATCTTATGCGCCAGTTCGCATTCTTCAAGGTTGATGAGGATCGCCCCGAGCACCTCAAAGACCTCCGAGATATAGTCTATATGCCATTTTTTCCTTTTACTGCCAAAATGCCTTTTCACTCTGCTCAATCTTTCCGCGCTGCCCACGTAATAATAGAATCCTGGTTCAAAATCAAATGTTCCGAGCTTTCCAACCCTGACTACTCGATTTCTGCTATTATACAAGATAAGAAGGTAGGATACCACAGGGGCTGTTGAATAAAAAATAAAAAGATTTACTGTTTCTTCTTCTCTTCCCTTGGAGCCATTTCGAGCATCTTGCTGTAAATTTCATCTTGTTGCTTCTCAAGCTGGTCTAAAAGCTTTTTGAAGTTCTCAAAAACCTTTTCCTGAGACTCTGTGTAGAGCTGTATTGCCTTCTTAACACTTTCGAAGCTCTCTCCCGGCAAGAACTGCCGCAGATAGAACTCATACATGCTGACGTAGTTATCCATGCTAACTTTCAGCAAGTCCAAGGTTGTCTTGGCTACCCCAAAACCCATCTTGTAGAAACCCCTACCCGCTTCCACTAACTCCTTCATCTCCATATTTTTCACCTCCTTCCTTCACGATAATTACCTTGACAACATCACCATCTTCGAGCCTTAATGCAATTTTTTCGGCTTCTGGAATGGAAATTCTTCCACCAGCCTGTATCCTTGCTCTGAATACCGCGATCTCTTTACTCATAAAGCTAAATCCAGAGAAGAGCTTTATTGTTGATGAAAGTGACTCGATAAACTCTTTCTGAAGTCTCAATGTCTCCTCCCAGAGTCGCTGTATGTCTGCAAAATTTGGCACCATTTAATGGTAATTGCAGCCATAGTATATATATTTTTTTGTCAACCCACAGCGAGCAATTAAAAAGGATATCATGCTTCAATTTTACACTCAAGTGCATTTTTATTTTTTGATGCTGCGGACAAAACTAAAAGGCGAATTATTGATCTATGAATAACCAAAAAACTCATAAACCTAAAAAAATAAAGATTGAAAAGCGGGGGTTGCCGAGTGGCCAAAGGCGTAGGATTCAGGGTCCTATCCCGTAGGGGTTCGGGGGTTCGAATCCCTCCCCCCGCATTAATTTATCACCAAATTTTAGATTGCATATCACGCCCAAACCAAACAGGGGAAAGACCGATACCATCAAAGAGAAGGCGATCTACGTTTATCTTCCATCCTGAATGGATCCTACAGCCCCAGTTGCTCGTTAATGCCACACTACTGTGTCGCCCGACTTGAGGGGTAGAGTTCATCGAGACGCGCGGCTAGGTGCTTCTCGATCATTATCCTCTCGAAGTGGAGGTATATCTCCCTCGGCTCGGGCATCCTCTTGTAGATGACACCCTTCCCGACGGGATCCTCCCCTGACCGCACGAGCTCCTTTATCCTCTTGTCCCTCTCGAAGATCTTCGCCAGATAATCGTCGAGCCTCTTCAGGATCTCCTCAGTGCCGCTGACTGGCTTCCCGTGGGAGGGGATTGCGAGGCTTACCCCTCTTTTCCTCACCTCATTCTTTATTCTCTCGATAGAGAGGACGAAGTCCCTGACGTCGCAGTCGAGGCAGCCGTACCACGGACCGAAGGACGTGAGGTCCACGTCCGCGAGGAAAATCACGCCGCCGATCACAAAGCAGCTGTGCCCGGCGGAGTGCCCGGGGGTATGGAGGACCTCTATCTGGACCCCCTCGAACTCGAAGACGTCGCCGTCCTCGAATGTCCTGTCGACTCTCCCGAACTCGAAGTTCACGAAGAGCTTGACAAGGTCTCCGAGCGCGTACCTCCTCTTGAACTCCTCGTAGTCCTGGACGGCCTCGGCGTCTAGGTAGTGGGCCGCGACCCTCCTCCCGACTCTGTTCAACGCTATGTGGTCCTCGTGCCAGTGGGAGTTCAGGATCCAGTCGACCCTGACGCCCTTGAGGGTCTCGCCAGCCCCCGCGTCTATCAGACAGCTCCTGCCCACGAGCAAGCTGTTGCTGTATGGGTACCTCCCGAAGTCGGGGCCCTCGATTATCTGCAAGTTTTTGCGGACTTCCACACCCCCTCGAACGAATGGAATTTTATAAGCTTTCCTCTAGGTGTTTACAATGTCCTTTCGCACTTCACAACAAATTCGTTGAAGCTTCGCCCTTCAGGGCGGGGAGGAGGTCAGAGATCGCCCAGCTTTGCAAGAACAGGAAGGTGACTACGACTTGGCGAGGAGGCCTTGGGAGCAAAGGAGTCCTGTGTGTGCTACTCCACGGCTAAAGCCGGGAGCTTCCGGCGTTAAGGGATGCTTTACACCCTTTCCCTCATCTGCCGGAGCTAAAGCTCTGGGTTTTCTGGGCACAATTTTTATAACAAAATGTATCAAAAACTTTGGCCTGAATTTTAGTCAAGAACCTAGTTTAAAGCTTCCTCAATCCTCTTCACTATTCTCTCGAAAGCCTTTGAGGTCTGCGATTCGAAGTCCACGACAAAGGGCATCCCGCTGTCCGCCTCCTTAGAAATCTTCGGATCCAACGGGATCTCGCCCAGCAGCGGCACTCCAAAGGCTTCGGCAATCTTCTTCCCGGCACCTGTGTTGAAAACCTCTATCCTCTCCCCGCACTTCGGGCAGACAAGGTAGCTCATGTTCTCAACTATCCCGAGAACCCTGAGCTTTAGCAGCTCTGCGAATTTCACGGACTTCTTCACAACGTTCTCCGAAACCTCCGAAGGAATTGTAACTATCAAAACGCCGTCCATCTCTGGCAGCAGCTGGGCAATGCTCAGCGGTTCGTCGCCCGTGCCGGGAGGGAGGTCTATCAGCAGGTAATCAAGCTCGCCCCACTCAACCTCAGCGAGTAGCTGGCGAAGTGCAGACATCTTCAGCGGTCCGCGCCAGACTACAGGGTCCTCATCGCTCTGCAGGAGAAAGTCCATTGAAACAACCTTCATGTTCATCGGTCCCAGTACTGGAATTATCTCGCCATCTTTCGAAACCCCAAGCCTTCTCCCTTTAAGTCCGAGCATCTTCGGAATGCTTGGCCCGTGCATGTCAGCGTCAAGAATTCCGACAGCATAGCCCTTGAGGGCAAAAGCCATTGCGAGGTTTGCAGTTACCGTGCTCTTTCCAACTCCGCCCTTTCCGCTGATCACAGCTATCTTGTGCCTCACTTTTGCCATCTTTTCCCTGATCTTTCTGTCCTGCTCTTCGATTATCTTCTTTCTGTCTTCCATCTATTAATCCCCCTCGCATTCGGCCTCAGTTATTGGCTGGAGTTTTCCGGCCATGAATGCAGAAATGACCTCTCTCACCGATTTGCCTTCAGCCTTATAAATTTTTACCCTATTTTTCAGCTTTGCCAGAGCTCCCGCTCCGATTTGATATACTATTAAGACTTCGGGTTTTAGATCGAGAATTTTCTGCGATACTCTCCTGCCACGACCGCCAATTTCTTCATGCTCAACGTTTCTTTCAAAGCTTATCTTAGTCTCGCCATCCAAATCAACAACAGCAAAAAAATTTGCCCTACCAAAATGTCTGCTTAATTTTGCATCAGTTCCGTTCGTGTCCTCTACCGGAATCACTATCCTCATTCAGACTCCCCTTTCTTCAGCTCTTCCAGCCTCTTTTCAACTTCTCTCAGTTCCTCCTCGATGCTAGCCTTTTCATCCTCAAGCTCCTTTTTGTATTCTTCCAGTGCTGAAATTTCCTCGCTTCTTGACAAACTTGCTATTCTTGGATATCTCAGTCGGAGAGCCCTAGGTGAGAGACGAGAAGCGAAATAAGCCCAGCATGCGCCTCTTCCGAACAGCCATCCAGGTCTTTCCCAAGGCGGCAGATGAGAGAAGGGTCCGAATCCCGGCCAAATTCCTGCCTTCCACAATCTTCTTCCGGGCATAGCATCACCTCCTATTTTGTGCTTATGCACAAATTTTTGGCAAGATATTTAAGCTTTTGCACAAATTCGTGATGTGTGGCAGAAGAGGTACAGGTGCGGAAAACGAGGTAGGTGCCCGAAACCTGTAATGCTGAGCTCGACCCCCGTGATTCAGAGCTTTATTCCAAACCCAATGCTGAATCCGGAGCCTGTTATTCTCGACCCAGCGGAACTCGAAGCTATAAGGCTGATAGATCTTGAGGGCCTTTCTCAGGAGGAGGCAGGGGAAAGAATGGGCGTTTCAAGGGGAACGGTTTGGAGGCTGCTTAAGAACGGCAGGAGAAAGGTTGCCACGGCCCTGAGTGAGGGTAGGGCAATTGCGGTTTTTTCAGCCCCTGAGGAACTAAATAAAGGTGAAGATTAAATCCTTTCGACGATCATCGCCATTCCCATCCCTCCGCCCACGCATAGCGTTGCGAGTCCGTAGTCCACCGCTCTGCGCTCCATTTCATGTATCAAAGTCGTTAGAATTCTTGCTCCCGTGGCTCCAATCGGATGGCCGAGGGATATTCCGCTTCCGTTAACGTTCGTGATGTTCCAGTCCAGTCCGAGCTCTTTTATGCATGCCAAAGCCTGTGCTGCAAAGGCCTCGTTAAGCTCTATCAGTCCTATTTCGCTCAGCTTCATGTTCGCCTTCGAAAGCACTTTTCTCACCGCAACTATGGGTCCGAGGCCCATGTAGGCCGGATCTACGGCTCCCGAAGCGTAGGCGACGATTTTAGCCTTTGGAACCAGCCCGATTTCTTTTGCGCTCCTCTCATCAGCTAAAAGCAATGCAGATGCTCCGTCGTTAACTCCGCTTGCATTTCCGGCAGTAACAGTACCATTCTTCTTGAAAACCGGAGGCAGAGCTGCGAGTTTTTCAAGACTCGTATCCCTTCTCGGGTGTTCATCAATTTCGTGCCTCATTATTTCCCTCTTCTGCCTTATTTCGACGGGTATTATTTCTTCCCTGAATTTTCCCTCATCCGTTGCCCTTACAGCTCTCATGTGACTTTCATACGCGATCCTGTCCTGTTCCTCCCTCGTTATCCCGTATAGCTCTGCGATATTCTCTGCTGTAAATCCCATGTGATAGCCGTAGAACTTCTCCCACAGCCCGTCAAAAACCATCAGGTCCACGATCTCGTCAAAAGCGTTTACGGACATTCTGTAGCCCCATCTCGCCTTCCTCAATGCGTACGGAGCGTTGCTCATGCTTTCCATTCCCCCGGCGATCGCGAACTTTGCATTTCCGGAATCGATACTCTGGGCTGCCAAGGCCACCGCCTTAAGGCCGCTGGCGCAGACCTTGTTCACGGTAAAAGCCGGGACCTCTTTAGGAATTCCAGCGTAGATCAAGGCCTGTCTTGCGGGATTCTGTCCCTGCGCGGCCTGCAGAACATTTCCGAATATAACTTCGTCGATTGGAACCTCAACTCCATCGTAGTCGAATGCCTTTTCAAGCTCGATCTTTCCCTTTGGGAGCTTGCTTGGATAGAACTCCAGCGACTCCCTTGTAGGGACTGGCTTTATGGCGAGCTTTTTTAGCAGACCCCTTACAACTATTGAACCCAGTTCATAGGCCTGGAAATCCTTTAAAATTCCGCCAAATCTTCCAACGGGGGTTCTGACACCCTCGACAATAACAGCCATGAAAAAAGGATTCTCGGTAAGTTAAAAGCTTTGTCATTTTTACAATTTTTAATTTTTAATGCTTTTTTGAGCTTCGATAAGCTTAAAAATTTCCCTGATAAGCGAAGATGTGCAGAGAAACATAGCGATCTACGGAAAGGGTGGAATAGGGAAATCGACCGTTTCAAGCCATCTGGCTGCTTTTTGGGGGCTGAACGGACTGAAGGTTGCACTGATAGGATGTGATCCGAAAAGAGATACCACTCTTCTGCTGACCGGTAACAGAAGGATAAAACCTGTGCTGCAGGCTTTAAAGAACGGCGAGAATCTTCAGGAATGCTTTTTCAGGGGTTATGCGAATGTCCTTTGTTCGGAAATCGGCGGGCCTGAGCCGGGTGTAGGATGTGCAGGGCGCGGGCTTCTTTTGGCTTTTGAAGTAATAGACCGCCTAGGAGTTTTGCGGGATACAGAGATCGTTCTTTACGATGTTCCCGGCGATGTTGTATGCGGGGGCTTTGTGGTGCCGATGAAGAGGGATAGCGAGGTATACATCGTTACCTCTGGGGAATACCTCTCAATTTACGCTGCAAACAACATCTGCAACGGCGCAAGGAATTCAGGGACAAGAGTCGGTGGGTTGATTCTTAACTCCAAGTTCGACCTCGAGCTGGAGCGCAGGATTGTGGAAGAATTTGCAGAAGCGGTTGGTACCGAATTGGTTGGAGAGATCCCGTATCTTAAAAGGCTTAAGGAATGCGAAATTTCGGGAAAAACTGTTTTTCAGCTTTCGGGGACAGATTACGAAGCGGGCATCTTTTCCAGCATAGCGCAGAGAATCTTCAAGAGTAGACCCTCCAGAAAGGTTGAAGGCCTAGAAGACGAGGAGCTGATCGAGATCTTCGGAAAATTTTATTCCTCAAGCTTTTCACAGACACAGAACTCGCAGAAGGAGTAGGGATTTAGCTGTTTCTCCTTTGCCGGGCAGAAGTATTTGTCCCCCAGCTGCCTGATCCCCTGACCGCCTGGGAATTTTATTCTGGGTGAATGAATAGGCTTTCTGGCAATGAAGATCAGATACGGCACGACAACTCTTGAGATTTTCAAAAAAGCCTTTTCGTATTCGTTCTCTGACTCCTTTTTAAGCCTTTCCATCAGTCCTTTGAGTTTTTCCTCTTCTATCTCGCCCTCTTCATCGCTTTTGCGCATTAACTCGAAAAGGTTTTCCGCAAAGTAGCCCGTGATCTCCTCGATCCAGGCTCTGCTCAGGTTCTCCGGAACGAATTTGAACTCCTCAGCCAGATATCTCTCAGCCAGGGCAAAATCGAGGTGGGTAATCTTCAAAGCTTCCTTCCTAAGCGCTTCCAGCAACTCCCTTTTTTGCACGAATTGAGTTTTAAAAAAGTATAAAAAATTTAGTGCGGCGGAATAACCGCGTCTCTTTCGCCGTCCGGGAAGAATTCTCTCAGGGCTCCCTTTGCGAACATCTTTCTTGGCTCTGTCCAGTCGAATTTGAGCGATGGATCTGCGAATGCAACCTTTACTATCGGGTTCACGCACCAGGCGTGCTTGCAGGCAGCATGGGCTCCAGCGACGATACCTGCGTACTCTCCGCTGTGTCCGACGTTCATTGCGTAGTTCGGGTAGTTCACGCCTCTCAGCTCCAGCGGCAAGCCCTCGTCGCTTCTGTAGGAGAAGCTGTTCGTCATACCGAGCTGATCCTGCTGGTCGTAACCGTAGAATCCGAGCCTGCCCATGTGCTCCTTGTGGAGGATCATCGACAGATACCAGCCGTTAACTCCTGCCTGGGCATCTCCAGTTGCGATAGCTGTTCCAACACCGGAAGCTGCTGCAAGAACTGAAGCCCTCTGCGAACCGCCGAAGTGTGTCTCCATCAGTGCCGGGAAGCGCTCGTACTGCTCCAGGCCGTATAGCGTTGCTTCAGTTGCCACGTCGAGAACTGTGTCCATCGTTCTTGGGGCCTTTGCAAATCCACCGTACTTCTTCTTCACGTAGTCTGCAATGTAGTAGCAGAAGTCGTCGAGTATGTCGTCCGTGTAAACTGCCGTGGCGTACTGGGTGAATCCAACTCCGCCCGACATGTATATTCCGAACCAGAGCTGGTCATAGATCACGCTTCCCGCAGCGAGCGTTTCAAGGGCGACCTTTACTGGGTCGTCAGGATACTTCCTGCTCGTCTGGACAATGTCCGCCAGGTAACCGAATGCAAGTCCGCCCGGCTCATTTGGTCCCCTTGCCCTCCTCCATGGAGTTAGCGTGGCCATCTGGATAACTTCTGCGTGCTTTGCGGCGTATGCAAACTCCGCAATTGCTGCCTCGCCTGCCATCAGCTTGTATGAAGCGATCATCGCCATGCTGATCTGCATCGCAGACCATCTCGAAATCGTGCCTCCGTCAGCAGCCCTTCCGACGATAATTGGAACCCTTGTTACCTGGTAGAGCGATTTGCCGATCGCTTTCTTCAGAGCTTCGGCCTGCTCAGGTGGGAACTGCTTGTTTATGTCTATAAGGAACCTCTTGTCGATCTGGTCGGCAAGCTCGTCGTTGCCCGTGAAAACCTTTACGTAGGAGTCCGCAACCAGCGCCGGATGTATTTCGACCATGTGCTCCTGAACGACCGCACCGCCGGGCAGTGCGTGGTTCACAACCTCCAGATACTGGTTGATTGTTTCAGGAGTGACTTCCTTACCCAATCTCTTTTCAAGCAACGCATGAGGAGCATCGAGACCGACGATGACGGTTCTTCTGATGTCATCCCACATCTGCTGCATTGCGGCGTTGTTTATGTAGTGCAGATCGTCGCCCTCGACGTAAACGTCTGTGCCGGAGATCTTGTACGGCATCAAGACTCTCTGACCGACCGGAATTCCGCCCAGGTGCATTTCGGGGTTGTATCCCGGAATTCCCCTCTCCTTTGCGAGCTTCTGAGCCCATTCAACGAATTCCCTCTTTCTTGCGGACTGCTTCCAGCCGTCGTAGATATAGAATCTCGTCTGCTTTTCAGTCGGGTCCTCTTTGAACTTCTTCTTCAGAGCATCAATAAACAACTTCTTTTCAGCTACCATCTAAATCACCTCATAACTTTTCAGCTTTTTCAAGCCTGAAACCTGCTAGAGTTCTCAGCAGGTGAATCCTCTTTACCCAGTTCAGCAGTTCGGGGTCATCCCTTGTGGAGACACCGTCCACCCTGTAGATCGTGGTCATCTTCTTCAGCTGTTCTTCTGGCAGCGGCTTTCCAACCCTTACTGGGGTGTCGAGAGGAACGCCGACCTGATCCTTGACGTATACGACCTCGCCGGTTTTCTTGTCAAAGGTGTACCTTCTCAGAGCATCGAACATCATTCCGTTCTCGTCAAGTCTCAGCGAGTGTCCGTGGACTGTAGCGCCCCTAACGCCAACCCTAGCCGGATCAAAGACTTCGGTTTCAAGCAGTTCCTTTGCCACAAGCTCAAGATCGCGCTCTCTCATTTCTAGAGGAGCTCTTCCTGAAAGCGTTCCCGGGTCAACACCCCTGTATCTCCAGAATGCCATCCAGGATCTGACGTATGGAGCGAGCGGAGCGAAGTAGACTGAATCCGTGAACTGGATGTATCTGATTCTGTCCCCCGCTTTGGCACCAGGTGTTGGTTCGACAAGCTCCCTGATCGGGCATGCCGGTTCTCCTAGCTCCTCAAGCGGTGGATGTACAGACTTGTAAGCTTCTCCTGGGACCCTGTGTCCCAAAAGCCTCACAACATCCTCGTCGGAGATCGATCTCAGCTTCTTAAGCTCGTATCCGGGATCAAGATATTTTCTCCTGTTCTCCGCAACTATGCTCTGCCCCGGATATGCGGGCTTATACTTTCCACCCTTAACTTTTATTTCGCTCATACATTCACCCCCAAATGCGACTTAACCTTCATACATATCTCGTCTATTTTTTTCGGCGGGCAATTTTGCCCTCTTACGACGTCTGTAACTATCTCAACAACCTCTCCCAAGGTTTCGGGTTTTTCGGGGCTTACAACTCTCGTCCTAACCCCTGCTTTTGCAAAATCCTCGAATGTAACCGGGCACTGGCAAACGACTACGGCTTTTATCGGCACGTATCTAAGGATTGCCTTGGCTTTTCCAATTACATGATGCTTTACATTGCCAAGATGGATTATACAGAGCTTGTGCTTTGAGATTCTGTCTATTTCCTCGAATTTAAGTCCAAAGTGGGATCCATAACCACCTTTCGCCGCTGAAGCCCCAGGAGGAGCACTTGAGCCAGCGTCAAGAACGAGTACGCTGGGATTTATTCCTTCTCTCCTAAGCCCAGCGGTGATCTCGCAAACAGGCTTTGTTACGTGTCTTGTCGAAGGGGACATCGAGATCACGATGACATCGGACTTCTTGGCTCCGCAGTAGCCCAAAGAAACTGTCCCCCTCTGGGCCAGGCCTCCACCAAGGCCTATGCCCATCGCCTCTCTACAGTCAACGAACTGCGTTTCTCTGCCGATCTTCATTCTTCGTCCCCTTCCTCTCTGCTCTCTCTCAACTGCATTATGTATGCGACTTTGTAATCATGGAGAGTGGGATAATCCTTGGTGAACTTCCCGATCCGAATTGAGTAGCCGAAGGGCATTAACTCTCTGCAGATATCATGGATTTTTTCTACAACTCTGTCTGCATTCTTCGATTTCAGAATTATCCTGCTGACAGCTACTGAGAGCTCCATTTCCTTGCCTTTAAAGACTATTTTCTCCCGAGCGTCGCTCTTCACTCTGGGTCCTTGAATTATAAACCCCTCTACATCCTCTATTTCCGAGATTCTGTCAAGCAACCTTTCGGCTGTCTTAGCCCCCAAAATTCTGTTCGGGAAGATCTCTATATCCTCGGGAGAGGGTTGCATGATAGTTACACCGTCTTCTTAACCTCCGCAGCACCCTTTGCAACGTGGACTATTGGCTCCCTGAGCGCCGGTATCGTGCTGAACACGCGTCCAATGATTCCCGCTATCCTGTCCGGGCTGTAGTAGACTGTTCCAGCATCTAGGGCGATCGCAGCGGCAATTGCCGGTGCAACAAATCCCTTGCTGTGTCTTGTAACGATGTGGTTTCCGTGGAACACTACTGGGCTTCCACCACCGTAGATCGAGTGGCTGAAGAACGAGAACTCTACACCCAGACCGAGAGCTCTGCCGAAGTCAACAGACGGCAGTCCGGTTTGTCTTTCGAGCAAGTCGTTGTAGTAGATCGTAACACCAGAAATGCTCTGCATTGCCCTCTGGGCACCGCAGTTCACCATTGTGGCTGCGAGGAATCCAGCAGCAGCATAGGCGTTCCACAGCGCGATATCGTCTGTGGTGTACGTTACGTAGCCGGATTTGCCTTTTCCATTTGGTTTGATAACCTTGTCTTCAACAGCCCTCTCAACGAGGCTTGCAACTACAGTTCCAACCGACCCGCTCTTTCCGTTCTCCTTTACCAGCTCGTATACGAGGTTGTTAGCATTTAGCCCCTGGTATGCGAGGCCGAGCAGATGAAGTCTCTCGAAGGAACCTATTGCGTCGCCCATTTCGATCATTGCAGTCTGCTCGAAGATCGAAGCCAGAGATGCAGCGTTCATTGCATTTTTCTTCGTAATAGTCGATATGTATGAAACGGGCACGTTTCTCAGCGCATATCCTAGGCCCTCATTCTGCTGCGGTACGGAGAGCAGTGACTGAACGTTTGCACCCATCAAATCCACGCTCTGTGGATATCTGCCCCAAACGGCTGCCTTAACCATGGGTGCATCGAACATGTCGACTTTGAAGAGTTCGATAATCGCTTCTGTTACAGCAGCTGCGGTTGCTGTAATGGGTGCCGTGTACTCTACGGCTTTCAGAACCCTGATCGTCGGAACCTTCACGAGAAGGCTTCTACCCTCATCCAGGATCTGGACTTCTGTGTCATCATCCTTTTTTACCTGTATAATGCTCCTAATCTTGTCGGCAATGGCTCCCGCGTTGCCCACGATATCAAGCTTTAAGGACTTTCCAGGAATTATGCACTTCTCTCCACCAACCGCCCCGGTTTCCAAGGCCTTCTGGATTCCCTGCAGGTTCACAGCCACGGATCTCTGCACTGTCTTTATTATGCTCTCTATGGCAGGGTTGAACAATGGGCTAATCGCTTCGAGTGGCACTTCCGATTCAAGCAACTTTCCTTTGTCGTCATAAAGGTCTATTTTGTCCTTATATTTCATAAATCCACCCCCTTTTTTTTAATTCGTCTCGCTTTCTGCATTATCATGGCTGCACACTAGTTTAAATACTTTCTTATTTTTTCCAGCCATTAAAAAGACTATAATTTAAAATTCAGAAGTTTAATTCTTTATTTTCGTTTTAAATTAAATTGAATTGTCAACACAAAAAGGGCTGAATTTCAAAAACCTTTTTAAGCCAAGCCTGAATTAAGGCCAATGGCTGATTTAGATCTAGAAAAGATCGTTGCCGAACTGCGAAGCTGGCCAGGTTTGGTAAGGAAAAAATTCGCAGGAAAGCTTGCGGAGCTTGTTGATGAATTTTTTGGGGAAGATGCGGGTTACTTCACCCTTGACGATCACGAGGTTGTTTTCACGGTGGATGGAATCTGGCACAGGGTTCTGGAGGAAGATCTTTACTGGGGAGGGTTTATATCCATACTCGTAAATGTCCACGATGTTTATGCAATGGGGGCAAGGGCAAGATATGCGGTCAACGTGATCTCTGTTAGGGACACAAATGCGTTGGAAAGCATCAAGAGAGGGATGCTTGACGCGGCTCAAAAGTACGGAATCAAGATCCTGAAAGGCCACGTGCATCCCGATGCACCCTTCAACTCTGTAGAAGTGGCTATGATCGGTTTTGCAAAAAAAGGCTGCTTGATAAAATCCAATACTGCAAGAGGGGGGGACAGCATCATTGTTGCCGTCGACACCTTGGGCAAACCGCATGGAAGGCTGATCTTCAACTTCGATTCGACAGACAAGCCTGCAGAGGTTTTGAGAAGACAGTTTGAGTCAATGGTTGTTCTTGCTGAAAACAGACTCGTGAGTGCGGGCAAGGATTTGAGCAATGCAGGAATAATAGGAACGATTGCAATGATGCTTGAGGTGAGCAAAAAGGGAGCAACCGTGGAACTTGAAAAGATCCCAAAGCCCGGAAACGTAGATATGGTACAGTGGTTAAAGAGCTATCCAGCTTGCGGATTTTGCGTGGCTTCAGATCAGCCCGAAGAGGTAAAGAAGGTGTTTGAGGCCCACGGTCTTAAAGCCGAAGTAGTCGGGGAAGTTAATTCCTCTAAGGTCCTTGATTTGAAATACAAGGGCGCCATAAAGACTTTCTACGATTTTAGAAAGGAGAGCGTTTTGGGCCTGTTTTAACTTTTTGCGTATTCTTTGCACTTTTCAAGAAATCTCTTTGCGTTTTTCTGCTGCAAAAGGCTGTGCATGTAGCTTGCTAAGCATTCGTGGGTAATAACTCCGTCATGAATTCCATCAATTCCAAAACCTCTTTCCATTTCGTATGCATATTTGGTGTCGCCGTCTACTTCGAGATATGAATAGTGAAATTCATGACCCAGAAGGATCGCTCCTTTTCCTGACAGAACGTTGTCCTCTAAAACCCTGGCTTTTGTATATCCCAGGAATCTTCTAGAAATATCGAAAACGGCTTCTGCAGAGATAACCCCCGCCCCTTCAAACTTTCTTCCGCTTACAACGAGCTTCTTGCAAAGAAACATCAGCCCACCGCACTCAGCGTAAGCCGGGCAATCATCCTCGATCTTTTTCTTGAGGGAGCTCATTGAATCCCTGTTGAACTCGCTTGCAAATATCTCGGGATATCCTCCGCCTATTAGAATTCCGTCAGCGTCTTCAGGGAAATCGGGCTCTAATGGGCTGAAAAATGAAAAATCCGCTCCCATGGATTTGAGAAGGTCGAGATTTTGGACATAGTAGAAGTTAAAGGACTTGTCGAGAGCGACAGCAACTTTGGCATCTATATCTTTTTCTATAATTTTTCTCTCAACTTCCGGGAGTTCTTCCGCTTTTTCGGCAATTTCCAAGAGCTTTTCTAGGTCGATTCTCTCATTAACGACTTCAGCCCATTTATCTATCTTATCCTCCACTTCTTTCTCGATTTCTTCCACCGTGATGAGCCCAAGATGTCTCATTCCGATTTCAAGCTCCTTTTTTCGGGGAATGGATCCCAGAACTCTGATCCCTGCAAGCTCTTCCACGGCTTTTCTTGCTTTCAGCTCGTGTATTTCTCCTCTCGACGAATTCAGGATCACTCCTCTGATATCAGCGTTAAAAAGATCGGCGAATCCCTTTACAATTGCAGCCGTGCCCATGTTCAGACCCCGAATGTCAACTACGAGCAATATAGGTGCTTTGATGATTTTAGCCACGGAGAAAGTGCTGCCTTTCAGGCTTAGAGGATCCGAGGAGTCGTAAAGACTTCTCACACCCTCAACAATCGCCAAATCCGCGCCCTCACAGTAATACTCGAAGTCTCTCAGGATCTCTTCTTCGCTCATCAGCCATGAATCCAAATTGACGGCTTTGCGGCCTGAGGCGATCGCGAGATATTTAGGGTCTATGAAGTCAGGCCCAACCTTAAAAGTCTGAACTTTGTAGCCCCTACTTCTCAAGGCTCTTGCAATACCGCACGCAAGCATCGTTTTCCCGCTTCCGCTGTTTGACGCAGATATTACTATTCTCGGGATCCGCATACTTCTCTAATCGCATTGCCCAAATGCGATCTAACAATCCTTCTTCTTCCAAGAACGCTGACATGCGCCCCCTCCTCGTTTATAGCCCTTGTGTATCCGAGTTCCCTGAGCCTGGTCATTGTTCTTTCTCCTGAAGACACTCCGACGGAGTAATCGAATTTTTTCGGATTTAAGGCCTGCGGTATCCCCAGAATGACCGCTGAATGGCAATCGAATTCCTCGGAAAGTTCCAGTGCTTTTTCTGCCGAGTAGGCGTACTCGTCAAGGGAACCGCTGAATCTGTCGATTTCGATTCCATTCTCTTTTAGTTCATTTGAAATGTTCTTGGCATCTTCCCGAACCTTTGGCAACCCCCTGTCATCTTCGAGGTTCGCAATAACGGCAAATTCACCGCCAAGCTGATTTTTTGCGGAATTTATTGCGAGTATGATGTCCGCGTAAAGGTATGCGGTTTCTTTTTTTGCATTCAGGATAACTAGCAACCCCTCTTTCAGCTTCTCGACGAGTTCTTTTGCAACCTTCCCGAAGTCATCACCCTCGCTTGGGGCTATGTAGCCGGGAATCGCAACTCCGCGCTCTCTCTCAACTTTGCTTGCCATCCTTAGGATTCTGATCTGCCTTTCAAGCTCTATGCTGTCAATTATACCGCATTTGAACGCAGATTCCAGAATTCTAATCGCTCCCTCGGTGTTATCTCCGCATCCGGAAACATTCGCGCAGACAACCTTCGCAGGAAGCTTTGCTTCTGAAACCTCTGCTTCCAGATCCTCGCCTATTATGGTCGTACAGCAGGTTCCGACAACTCCGATTATCTCCGGTCTGAAGTCGCTGTAAACAGCTTCGAGCACCTCCAAAAGCTTCTGCTTACCTCCGAGAACAACGTCGAAGTCGTTCATTGAAGTGGTAAAGATCTTGACGCCATCTTTCTCCAGAAGTCTCAGGGCTCTGAAATTGCATCCAGGGGGTCCGTGCAAAACGATGTGCCTGCAGTTGATGTCTCTAAGTGTGTAAAGCGCTGCGGCTATTGGATTTGGTCGCGGATGGACTGCGTAAGGCAGACTTTTAAGCCTCATTGCTGAAAAATAGAATTAGGGGATTATTAAACCTTGCTGAAAGCCTTTCTACCTCATTTTTACTTAAATTTTCAACGAATTCCCCCTGGATTCCCAGCTCTGCAAGCCTTCTGCCGAGCGCTCCGGAAAGAATTATGAGGTCTATATCCCTCTTCTTCAGTTCTTCGCCAAGTCTTGGCGTGTCGATAATTTCGCAGGTAGCCCTTTCCGAGCCGGAAAAAACCGCCACGATCCCGTCGGCCTTAACGCCTTTGAGAGATTGCGCCTCATCTATCGCGCTCAGCATTGCGGTAACGTTAACTCCGCGGTTTGAGCAGTTGACAAAAATACCCCTTTCCGTTTTCTCTGCCAGAGCCCTACCTTTGACTCCTTTAAAGCTCTCAATAGACTTGCACGCCTCCTCAACTTCCAGCCCCAATGAGGCAGCGGCAGTAAGAGCTCCAAGCGCGTTTAGAATCTGAAATCTTCCAAAAAGATTCTGCTGGAGCTTGAAACCGAATTGGCAATTTACTTCTCCTCCCGATACTGTGTAAAGGTGCTCAATAACCCCCTCAACTTTTTCTCCTATTCTCTTCACCTTTACTTCCTGCCCACTTTCGATTCCGTAAACGTTGGATCTACCAAAAAATACGTGAGCGAATCTTCTTGCGATGTTGTCTCCGTTCAGCACTAAGATTCCGTTTTTCATGTTTATCGCCATCTGGAGCTTGCTGTTAAATGCGTTCCTGAAGAAGGATGCCCTGTAGTTCTCGTAGATTCCGGTAAGAACCCCTATGTCTCCGGCCCCAGTCCCGCCGAGTGAAATCTCGAATACTGCGTAGTCAAGATCGTAATTTTCTGAAAGCCTGAAGGCCTTGAGCACGTTGGCGGGTGTTATGCTCAGCCCCTTTCTTAGCAAAAATTCTCCAGAATCCTTTAAAATCCTCGTACTCAGGCTGTCATGGATCAGGACCGTTCCGCCAGAATCACAAATGATCTTTGCTAAAATGTTTGCAGTGGTCGTCTTTCCGTTTGTTCCTGTTATCTCGACTATCTTTAAAGAACCCTTTATTTCCGAAACTATGATACCTACAGCCCTTGAATGGCTAATGACCGGCACTCCAAGCTCTAAAGCGTAACTGAATAGCTTCATGGTTGGGTCGGCATGCTGGACGATGATTGCATCGTATTCCTCAACCTTCAGATCCTTTTCGTCGGAGAATACTTTAATCCCTCTTGAGTTCAGAAAATCGATTTCTTCTTTCTTCAGCGTCCTGTGATTGTCGAGTGCATGCACTTCACAGCCCCTTTTAAGCAGTTCCTCGCATAAGACTTTTCCTCCATGCGTCATGTCGACTACAAGGGCTTTGCAGTCTGTCAGCGGCCGCATGAAAAGAATGGGGAATATGCGATAAAAGACTTCTGATCAGCTCTGGATTAGCCTGAATATTTTTGCTCTCAGGTCTATGAATTCCTTTGAGAATCTGTCTCTGGGTCTCTCCATTTTGACCTCTGCAAGATCGAGGAGCTTTGCAGGTCTCTTGGAGAGAACAACGATTCTGTCCGCCATGTAAACAGCTTCCTCTATGTTGTGGGTCACGTATATGATTGTTTTTTTCGTTTCACTCCATATCCGAACAAGTTCTGATTGCATTACGTTTCTTGTCTGGGCATCGAGAGCGCTCAGCGGCTCATCCATCAAAAGTATCTCGGGCTCACAGACTAAGGCTCTTGCAAGGGCAACACGCTGTCTCATGCCTCCAGAAAGCTCATGAGGATAGGATCTCTCAAAACCTTCCAGCCCCACAAGCTTTATGAACCTATTAGCCTTTTCTAATGCCTCCTTTTTTGGTATATTCCGAATTTCAAGCCCGAAGAGAATGTTTCCAATTACATTTCTCCAGGGGAACAGTGCGTAGTCCTGAAATACCATCGCCCTGTCCTGCCCGGGCCCCTTTATGGGCTTTCCTCTGAGAAGAACCTCTCCTTCATCCTGCTTTTCCAGGCCGGCAATTATCCTGAGCAGAGTAGTTTTTCCGCAACCGCTCGGACCGACAATGCCTATAAATTCCCCTGCCCTGACGTCAAAGCTGATACCATCGAGTACCAATAGCTTCTTTCCTTCGCTGTTGAACCATTTCCGAACGTCTTTGATCTGCAGGATTTCACTCAACCACGAATCCCCTCCTCCATTTCAGAAGGCGGTTCTCCGTTCCCCTGTATAGCCTGTCAAGGATTAGCCCGATAATACCGATGGCCAGCATGTATGATATAACCACATCCGGAGAATGATAAAGCCTTGCAAGCTGTATTTTGTAACCCAAACCGTATTGAGACACTCCAAAAAGCTCTGCGGCAACCACGCACATCCAGGCTACGCCGGAGCCAACCCTCAAGCCGTTAAAGAATGCTGGCATCGAAGCCGGAATTATCACCTTCTTCAGCAATATGGCTGTTTTCGTTGCTCCGAGTGTCATCGCTGCTTCTACGTATTTTTTCTCAACCGAAGAGACGCCGTACATAGTATTAAGAAGGATCGGAAATACGGCTCCTATGAATATGATGAATGCTGCGGCTGTATGCGTTAGCTTCAACAGAAGGATCGCTATAGGGATCCAGGCTATTGGCGGGATGGGTCTGATGAGCTCTATGACTGGATAGAGAAACTTCTCAACCTTCTTTGACCATCCAGCAATGAGCCCCAAGGAAAAACCGATGAGGATTGCAATAGAAAAGCCGTAAAGGTAGTGGTAAAGGCTATAAAGCATGTCCAAAGGCATGGAAAAGCCCGTTTCGGCGAATTTTGGATCTCCGATGACCAGCTGAACAAAAGTTACCAGAACCTTTGAGGGCGGAGACAAAATGAAAGGATTTTTAACAAATATCCAGTAATATGCTTCCCATAGGGCCAAAAAAAGCCCAATTGAGGCAAAGAAAATAAAAAAGTCTTTTACTCTTTCGAGCCTCATTTCAAACCCAACTCGGATTTAATCTTGGGCACCAGTTTCAATGCCTCCTCGTAAAGGCTGGAATCAACGACTTCGGAAGGATTGACCCTAACAGGATTTCCTGAAGCATCCTTCGTGATCTTGAGCTGGAACTGGGCGTCGCAGAGCATATCAAGCCCTTTTATCCAATCTTCGTTTCTCGGATCTGTCTGAAGATTCGTCGTTCCGGGGAACATATCTGCAACACTCTCGTTGATGTTCAGCCACTTTATAAGAATTGCTTTTATTTCTCCCTTGTTTTTCGGATCTTTCGCGTATTCGCTCGCAATTATATGCAATGCGAGGAACTTTACTGCAAGCTCTCTGTTCTCCCTCATGAAATCTCCACGCATTAAGACCACGCAGCAAGGATGGCTGGGAACGAGCTGTGAAGAGTTAACCACGATCTTGCCGTAACCTTCGATCTCAGCAACGTAAGGACTCGGGTCGGGGAAGAATCCGAAGTCGATAGCCCTGGCTTTGAGAGCTTCTCTGATCTCTTCAGGTCCTCCGGATTTAACTTCAACCTTCGATACATCCACTCCGTTATCTTTAAGCCATTTCATCAGCACCGTGTGCTGAATGGAGCCGGGCGGATAAGTCATAATCTTTTTACCCTCGAGCGACTTGGGGCCTGTATAATTAACCCCGGGCGCTGCGACTATGGAAGAGCCCTCGGTGTTTGCAACGGCAACTATTTTTGCATCGAAACCCTTCGAAAGCAGCGAAAGCGGCGGGGCTGCGCCGACATAAGCTATTTGGTGTTCTTTGGCAGCGAAAGCATCCATTTGCGGTGGACCTGAAGGGAACGGGGTTGCAGAAATTTTCGCTCCGAGAACCTTCTCATCCCATCCCTTCTCTATTATTACGAAAAGCGCCGTATGGTGCCAGCTTGGCTGGTAACTAACTTTTATTTCATTCAGATTCTCCTGCGAAACGCAGAAGGCAAATGCTACTACCAGCGCAGAAACCGCGAGCAGCAAGTAGGTTCGCCCCCTCATTATTCTCACCTCAGATATTCACCGAGTGATGCAACATTATAACTTTTTCCATTTTTGCCATACAGATATCCTAAATGAGAAAATTTTAAATTTCTGATTTCCTATTAATATCAATTTTTTTGGACATTTGGATTACTGAGCGCTTCTATGCCCTAAAGGGCGAAGCTTCCTTTAAGGGCGGTTCGGTTCCCTCTATATCTGTTCGAGGCCACTGTGCAAGAAAAATTGGATAAGCTTGCAGGATTTCAGAAAACCGGATTGGAAAAAATGGCTAGAATTCACTGCTGAGGAATTTGATGACTATGCGGAAAGAAATACTGGAAAAATTTCGATACCCTAACAGAACCAAGAAGCTTTTCGGTTTCTCCGGAAAATTCTAGGAAATAGCATAATGCTGCACACCTCGGGTACGTCTGGGAAGCCCAAGTACTATTTGTTGAGTGAGATCGCACTAAAAAATAATTGGATGCCAGGCATAAGTATTCTATTCTGGTGAGTATATTTCATTCTATAGCCTCTAAATTCCTAGAAAGGCAAAAATTTATTAGTTTGTTGCCTTAGTGCATGTGTGGATGTGAACAGCATGATCTCCTCCCTGATTCTGAATGAGAATTTTAGTGAGGAGTTGGAGAACATTGTAAAGAAAAGGTTGAGGATGAGCATTAAGGAGTTCGCTAAGGAGGCGGGAATTCCGCAAAGCACCCTTTACAAACTTCTTTCAGGGGAAAGAGAGCCAAATTTGAGCACTCTTAGAAGGATTGCCGAAACGATAGTCAGACTTACGAAGAGCTCCGATGAATTCGTTGCAGTTATTGCCTCAAGATCTGCGCTGAATCAGCTTACAAGCTATGAGCTCGAGATCGAGGGTAAGAAGGTCAAAGTTAGGGAATATCCGGCCAACTCCTTTGAAGAAGCGGTCGTTTCTGCTGTTAGGGCAGAAAGAGATGGCGCGAAGGCAATAGTTTGCGCCCCAATCCTCAGCCCTGTGCTTGAAAAGATTCTTAATGTCCCTATTGTTACAATAATCCCTAGGAATGACCTTCTGGAGTCGATAAGAATTGCCGCAAAAAAAGGATTTTCAAGGGCTTAAGCACCGCAACTTCCGCCCCTATTCATTTTCTCTATCATTCCCTCCTCTTCGCTTGCTGCTGTTACCTCTAAGGAGCAGGTAATCTTAAGCTCCAGTTCTTTGAGTCTCCTGATCATCTCCTCAGGCGTTCCTATTCCCTCAAGTTTTCCTTGGAGCATCAGAGCAACTCTGTCGCATGTGAGCTTTGTGAATTGCATGTCGTGAGATATAATCAGTATAGTTGTCTTGAACTCTTCCCTGATTTTTTTGAGGGTTTTCGCAACTTCTACCTTCGTTACGGGATCCATCGTGCCTGAAGGCTCATCGAGTATCAGTATTCTTGGTTCTCTGATCATAACCTGTGCTAAAGCAACCCTGTGTCTCTGCCCTTCGCTGAGCTCATCGGGATATTTCATCAGTATCGCTTCTGCTTCAGCTTCGCTGAAACCTATCCCTGTTAGAATGTCTATCGCCCTGACTCTTGCAAATTCTGATGGTAGATCAAGGCTTATGCTGTCTGTAAGATTGTCGAGAACGGTTCTGTGAGGATATAGGCTGTACTCCTGGTGTAGAATTCCGATGTAAGGCGTGGCTTTTCCTCTGCCCGAAATTCCAGGAGCTCTCATATCCACCCAATCGTCACCTATGCGTACATAGACTTCTCCACTTGTAACGTCAGCTATTCCGGCAATTATCCTTGACAGAGTGGTCTTCCCGGAACCGCTTGGCCCAAGGATCCCGAAGATTTCGCCCTCCTTAACTTCGAAAGATACGCCATCAACGGCTTTAACCACGCCCCTGCTCACGGAGTAATAGTATTTTTTAACGTCTTTTAGCCTTAAAATTTCCTTTTCAAGCCTGATTTCAGTTCTAATCTCTTCTTCGCTTACCTGAGCCAGGAATTTCTGTATGAGTTCTTCTGGTCTGCCTTCGGCCAAAATCTCGCCCTTATGCAGCCACAAAACTCTGTCGGAGAGCTCTTTGACTACTTCGGGAATGTGGGAAGTCAGTATCATTGTTTTTCCGGCATTCTTTATGTACTTTCTCAGTGTCTCCAGTATTATTCTGGTGTTTTCTGGATCCAAGGTGCCTGTTGGCTCATCTGCCAGCAGTAGAACGGGATTTATGGCAATCTGCCTGGCAAGGATAACTCTTTGCTTCTCTCCACCGCTCAGGTCTCTCGCAATTGTAAGAATTCGATGTCCTAGATTTACTGCCTTTAGAAGCTCCAAGGCTCTGTTTGCAACGTTGTTAGAATACTCTGCCTTTTCGAGTATGTCTCTTCTTGTAGTAGTTCCCACAGAAATCCTGCTTTCGGTTTCAGAGCTGATGATGGCCTCCATTACGTTCTCAAGAGCCGACTTTTCGCTGAAAAGGGCAAACGTTCTCTGGAGCATTATTCCAACTTTCTTCCTGATGGCCGAAGCAAGCTCCCTGTCTTCAAGCTTCCAGATATCTATTTCCCTTTTCTTAAGCCTTCCACCACATCTCGGGCAATTTTGGCCGTCTTTGCTCGGCGAATCCACCCAGTAGCATTCGGGGCATACCGAGAGAATGTATATGACCCTCCCCTCGGTCGGCTCGTAGTCTTTATAACCCCTTATGAGATGAATAAGAACGGACTTCCCGCTACCGCTGATGCCAATAATGCCAAGGGTTTCTCCCTCCTTGATGCTCAGGTTGATGTTTCTGAGAGCAAAATTATCGCCAAACTTTTTTGAGACACCCTCCAAGCGGATGATCTCTTCCGGCAATATTTCCACCTCCAATTCCAAAAGCTATTCCCCCGTGTATATTTATCCTTTGCTAAATTTTCCAAGACTTCAAAACGATTTGGAAGAAACTGACCCCCTCCCGACTAAAGGCAAAATTCCTTAGGGCGTTCCCCACATCTTTTCGGAACCACATCTGCCATTTGCGAGGCAGATGAGGTGGTCAGAGAGACCCGGATATGGGCTCCAACCGTTCCAGAGCCTCCTTCTCAATGTTTAGCATGGCTATACTGTCCTTGTCATCCTCCCATCCCCCTACTCTGAAGGGCGGGGCTTTTAGTTGTAAAAATCGAATAAATTAAATACTGATCTGCCAAATGGTTCGTGCATGAGGATAAAGCTTAACGGGAAGGAAATTGATGCTCCCCAGAACACCTCCCTCGCCGATCTTTTGCCTGAAGAAGATAATCTTGTCGTTATAGTTCGGGAAAGAAAGGCTCAGGAGAAGTTGACGGACACCTTCAAATTGAAGATTGGGAAAGAGAGCATAACTCTAAAGGTGGAAAACGAAGCGCTATGGAACTCAGTTAGGGATAAAATTCAGGGATTGGAAGTTGCGTGGAGAACTAAGAGGGTTCTGGCTTTTGGCCCTTTTTCCTGCGATCTGCAGTGCTCTAAAGTGCAGCACGACTACGAGCCCGGGGAAATTTTTCTCAGCCTTGCCGGTGGAAGTAAAGAGAGCGCATATCTGATGTTTGCGGTAACGAGATATCAGCTCGGCCACTGCACGGTTGGTGATGGAGTAATCGGAAGGGTGATTGAAGGATTCAGGGCATTAAGATTTCTCGAAATTGGTGAAAAGATTGAAAAAATAGAGCCAGTCTTCGACAGAGTGGTTTCGGCCGGGATTAAAACAAGAGCTGAAATGACCGAAAGAATCCTTGAAGGCGATGAAATCTATTCCCAGGTTACAGTTGGGCTAAAAAAAGAAGTTGCAAATGCATCAGATTACGCAATGGCCGTTTTGGAGAGAAACCCCAAGGTGGAGGAAGTGACCAACACCTATGTGAGATTTAAAGGTATAGCGGGTATTGAGATAGGGGAAGAGAATCCGGAGAAGAGGTTTAGAGGAGCTGTTAGTATAAGAAGGACAGGAAAGAACACAGGAGACATCTACATCTATCTTCGGGACAGAATGCCACACAGAGATCACTGCGTTGTAGGGTTTGTTGAAAGCGGTATAGAGCTCCTTGAAGTGGCTAAAAAGGGCGATAAGATAAGGATAGTCACCAATCCGGGCAGAATAGATCTTGTTGGTCTAACCCAGCTACAGGCACAGAAATTGCTTGGGGAAAAGGGTATAAGGCAGCTTAGGGAAGGAGAAACGGATGACAATGCGATAGTGGCTTCGCAGATTCCCGAAACGACTTTTGAAATTTTATCGAGAGGAGTGGTTACAACCTTCGGTGTTGCGCCCAATAAGATTGTAAAGGTAAAATTATTCCAAGAACTAGCACCGAAAACGGCTAGCTATTTCAGAATCGCCACCGGGTTGGTGAACAAAAAGGTGGGAAAGCTGCAGGTGTATTTCAAGACAAAAGATCTTGCGGTTTTTAGGCCGAATGTTACCTTCGAAGAGCCATTGATTCCGGAGAACACCCCAGAGGAGATCGTGAAGCCCGGAGAGATAGGAGTTACAAACATGTCTAGGAAGCATGCGGGGCTTATAGGCGTGAGATTCATTGAAAGCAGAGATTTTGGACCCACCGCAGAGCGTTTCGAATCCACGAACCTTGTCGGTGTGGTTTTGGAAAACTTTGAGGTTATAAAAAATTCAAAGGAGGGGGAAGTGATCTACTTCATGGAGGTAATGGAATGAAGGTTCGATATTTCGTTCTTTCCCCTGATGCGGGCACGACGCCAGAGGAGTTAGTTTTCAGGATAATCGAATCTGGTTTTGACGGAATCGTAAAAGAAACTTGCTTCGGGGCAATAATAGAGGGCGAAGATGAAAGGGTTGACAAAATAGCTGAAATCCTTCGCGGAGAATATTACTACGTTTTTTCCAAGGAAAGAGGTTATTCCATCGGGGATAAGAGGATATGCAGGGCTGAGCGCGGAGGTGGGGCAAGGACAGGATTTTACCAAATTGAATATGAGTCGGAGTTCCTCCCGCTGATAGCGGAAGCCATAAAGGACTTTAAAATTGAAAAGACCAAGAAACCAAAAAATGTAATTGTTCACCCTATCAACAGTTTGATTTTAGCGGATCTGGTCGAAAGAAGCGGTCATAAGCCTTTGACGATGATGACAGAAATCGCAAAGCTCGTTAGAAACCCGGAAATCGATGCACCACCCAGAAATATAACCACAGAAGACGTGATAAGGGGCCTGAAGTACGCATCAATAGAGATGCCCTCCGGTATCAGGGGAAGACTGGGAGTTTGGGACGAGCTCATACAGAATGCGGAGGCCGGATTGGTTGCGAACTACGAATACGCCTTCGGGTGCGCCGGTTGCACGCACAACGACATGCTTATATACCTGATAAAGCAGAGGGGAATTCCCTTCATAAAGTTGGATCTTCCTAGGAATCAGGAAGAGGCCAAAAAATTCGTGGAAGACATTTTCGTATTTCTAAGCAGTTTGGGGTGATTTTAGTGGTAAAGGTAGCCCTGCTTTCATGCGGTGCTGAATACAGCGGTGTTTACCACGAGATCCAGAAAGCGATCGAAATGGTCGGCGGCGAGCTCGTGATTCCTGAGGTGGATCTCCAGGACGTGAAAGAAGTCGACGAAGAGTTCGGAATAGTTGTAAAGGGGGGAGATCTGAAGCTGATGATGGCAAGAGCGAAGTCAGTTGCCGAAGAGAGATGCGATGCAGACGCTGCATTTGTAGCAACATGCTTCAGATGTGCCGAGGGCGCTTTGGTTAGAAATGCGGTCAGGAAATACCTTCAGGATTTCCGGGTTCCGGTTGTAGCGTACTCATTTACGGAAAGAAGTAAGGCTGCGAACTTTTTGCTGAGGATGGAGGCCCTTGTGAACATAGTAAGGAGAAAGCATCTTCTTGCGAGAACGAAGCATGAAGGGATTACGGTTGGCGTTGATTCAGGATCAACGACTACGAAAGCCGTTGTTATGATAGACAACGAAATCATTGGCGCAGCTTGGCGACCTACGGTCGACATAATTGAAACCGCAGATAAGGTTCTTGAGGAGGCACTAACAAAGGCGGGAGTGAAGTTGTCTGAAGTTGAAGTGATTGGGACCACTGGCTACGGCAGATTTCTGATTGGAAAGCATCTGAACGCTGGAATAATTCAGGATGAAATCACTGTTGGAGCAAAGGGTGCAACCTTTCTTGCGGGAAAGCAGAGGGGTGATGTGACGATCCTTGATATAGGCGGAATGGACAACAAGGCAATAACAGCCCATGACAGCATTCCAGACAGCTTTACGCTCGGAGGAATCTGCGCGGGTTCTTCAGGAAGATTTTTGGAAACAACTGCGAGAAGGCTCGGGGTTGACATAATGGAGTTTGGAGAGATGGCGACTCGAGGAGATTACAGAAAGATAAGGATGAACTCATACTGCATAGTTTTCGGAATGCAGGATCTGACCACGGCTCTAGCTGGCGGAGCAAAGGCCGAGGATGTTGCAGCAGCTGCATGCAGGAGCGTTATAGACCAAATTGTGGAGCAGCAGCTTCAGGAGATAACGCTCAGAGAACCCATAATCGAGGTTGGCGGTACCTCGCTGCTGAAGGGACTTGTAAAGGCCGTAAGAGAGGCATTGGGAATGGAAGTGATCGTACCAAAGTTCTCGCAGTTTGCCGTTGCAACGGGAATGGCCTTCGTAGCTTCAGGAGTGAGGGGGGAATCGAAATATGAGGTTAGCAGTAGAGTCGCCTGATGAAGAAGGTAAAATGGCATACGAGAGGACAATAAGCACTGTGCTTGCAGAATCAACAATTAAGGGGCTAATGAGGAGTGTTTACGCTTACGGAGATCCAAGAGAACCCGTATTCATTCTTATAATTCAGCTTGCGAGGGGTGGAGGGGTTTTGAGGTTCTCAGAGGTTGTTACGATGAAACCCGCTAGGGATGGCGTCATCGTTGTTTGCGAGAACGACAAGCTAATGCCAGAAGTTTTGAGGATTCTTTGGAAAAAATACGGCAGAGAAAAGGTGGAACAGCTGAGCAGATACGAGATAATGGTTAAAGACCAAATCGGTGAGGATGTGCTTAACGAAGTGGTTTACGATCCGGAGAAGGAGCTTATGGTCGGTCTGATGGACGTAATTCTGAGAATAGTACCCGAAGGCTTCAGAGTCAGGCGATATATTAGAAAAGATGACATAATCGCTGTAATCGCCTCCGAGGATCCGATAAAGAATGAATGGGTTGAAAAGGCCTTAAGGCTTATGGAGGAAAAGCTATGATACCCCTGATCTTCAACGGAGGAGTTTACGGACATCAGGAATTCGAGGATCTCGTCTACGACCTCGGCGGATTTGTTATCATGAAAAACTTCGCACAGACTGAAGTTACGATATTTTTCATAGTTCCCGAGGAGGATGTTGAACGGGTGAAGGAGAAGGCCTTGGAACTGAAGGCCGAGCTGAGAGAAGCTCCGTTGGCTGGCTCTGAAGTTGCAGTTGTGGTTCCAACCATCTCGATCTACCATCTGCCGCACCATTCATGCGACGTTGCCGAGTACTTGCGGAGGAAGGGTGCAAAGACGAACATGGTTGGGTTGTCGAGGGGCGTTGGAAAAAGGCTTGCTAGGCTTACAGCTTTCGAAAGAGACCTCATCAATGAGCACGACATTGCAGTTTTTTTATTCGGGAACTTCAGGGAGTGCGTAAGTGAGAAGCTCGGGAAAATGCTTAGGGAAATCACGATCCCCGTTGTTGCAACAGGTTTTCCAAAGATCGAGCCCCCTGAAGGTGTTGAGTACGTGCCGAATTTGGGGAGAATAGTGGGGAAGTTTAGCAGAGATAGCGACATAGAGCTTCTCGAGAACGTTGCAAAAGCGGTTGAGAAGCAGGTGGAGAAAAAGAGAAGGATATTTGAAAGATTCGAAGTGCCCCCTTATTATCTCAAGGTTGAGATCGAGAATCAGATCCCCGAAATCGAAGAAAGCCCATCACCGGCGCCAGTAACTGTTAAGCTCGACGGACTCAGGGTAAAGCTCCCGTATGAAAAGTTTGCCGAGAAAATAAGGAATGTCCGTATCCTTGACTTCAAACTGGGGGATATCTGCAACGTTTTGCCTTCGGTCATCGAGGGACATACATTGGTTAGATTTTGGAGCGCTTTTTAGACGCTGACACGTTCTATTTTTATCATGAATATTTTTCTCCAGAAAAAAAAAGAAAGCATAATATATAGCAACTCAGAGTTTTTTGGTGGATGAATTCCGGAATTGCTTCCGGAATGAAATTAGAAAAAGCGAGTTGGAGGGATAAAAATGATGGACGTAAACACAGGATTGGGGCTTGTTGCACTCATGGGTGCAGCAGCTACAATTGCCGGAGCAGCAGAGGATCTTGAAAGTGATATCGGTTCTCAAAGCAATCCAAATTCGCAAGTTCAGTTAGCACCGCAGGTAGGAGTTCTGCACAGAATCTTCAACAAGGCAATCTCTGGCGAGCCCCCGGCTTATGCCTTTTACTCGAGCATAGCCGCAACTGTGGCATGGATTCTGATGAATGCAAACTTCAACATAATAGCGGCATTTGCAATCGGAGCATTCGTCGCATCGATATTCCATGGAATTTACGCAAGCACGGCATACATGGGCAGAATTGCAAGCCAGCGGAGATATGGACAACCCATTTACTTGGATGTCATCTACAATCATCTACCGCCGATTATGGCCCACGGCTTTGTAGCCACCTTCTGCATTCTTGGTCTCTCGTACATTCTTTGGCATTTCTTTGAGCACCCATTCCCGTTTGTTATGCTGGCGTTCATCTGGGGAATAACGGTTGGAGCCATCGGCTCTTCAACTGGAGATGTGCACTACGGTTCTGAAAGGGAATATCAGAACAAACCTTTCGGTTCTGGACTAAATGCAGCGCTTTCAGGAAAGATTGTGACCAAAGCAGAGATAGGCACGAGGAGCAGCATCGACAACGCCTGGTTCTGTGCAAAGTTCGGGGGACCTGCAACTGGAATTACCTTCGGCCTCATAGTTTTCTTGGATAACTGGAGAACCCTCGTTTTTGACCAGTTTATGGCCATCGTGGTCGGATTCGTCATCGTTGCCTTGCTGATCGTGGCCAACTGGCTCCTCGAGGTCTGGGCGAGGAAGAGCTACGGGCCATACCCAGAGAAGCTTGCAATGCTCGAAGGAGGTGCTTAAGATGGATCCGATAACCATAATTCTCGGTCTCATAATTGCTGGAATACTGATCGTCATAGGAGTTCACTTCATTCCAGTCGGTGGGGCTCCGGCAGCGATGGCGATGGCAACTGGCGTTGGAACTGGAACAGTTCAGCTTGCAACTGGCGCAGGACTAACGGGTTTGGTTAGTGCCGGGTACATGTATCATTTCGCAAACGTACCAATGAGCTATGTTCTTCTGAGCGGTGCGGTCGGAAGCATGCTTATGCTCGGAATTACGATGCTAATAGGAAACGTGATATACATTTTCGGCGTTGGCGTCCCTCCTGCCTCTGCTAAGGTAAAGTTTGACCCGATAACGAAATACAGGCAGGACATATACGTATCGCCGGGCACAGAAGGTCAAGGAATTCCAACAGTGTGCTTTGTTAGCGGAATAATCGGGGCGTTCTTGGGAGGTGTTGGCGGCGCCCTTACCTACGTCCTGCTCAATGAACTCGGCCTCTCTCCAGCGATCTCTGCCCTCATTGCGATAGGCTTCTTCCTGGCGAATGCCGTGCTCGCAGCTTACAACATTGCAGGAACAATTGAGGGATTCCACGATCCAAAGTTTAAGAGGTTGCCAAGAGCAATTGTTTCGAGTTTGATCGTTTCAGGCTTCATTGCTGCCATTTTGGTTCTTGCCGCTATGGGGGGTGTCGTGCTATGACCGGTTCTTCCTGCAATGCAAAGGCTGAGGCCGTTGCGGAGAAGAAAATATCAAACAACCTTATTGCAGCCCTCGGCATTGCCGTTCCGCTGCTCGGGATATTTGCGGCATCTTTCAACAGCTTATTTGCCTTCATGGGTGGGATAGCCATAATTTTCGCGACTCTCTGGGGAGCGAATGGTGTCAGAACTGTGGCAAAATACGGTATTGGTACGGGCGTCCCCTCAATAGGAATGGTTGCCCTTGGTGGTTCAGTCGCTGCCGTCGTTGCAGCTGCACACCTCGCGAGCAAAACGGTTCTGCTCATCCCAGTTATCGCCCTGATTCTTGCATTGCTCTCTGGTTTGCTCATAGGGATTTCGGCGAGATACATTTTGAAGATGAACATCCCCGTGATGATCCGATGCAAGACCGAGATTTGCGGAGCCGGTGCGCTGCTGATTCTCAGCCATGTTGCTACGATTACAGGTTCTTTCGACTTGCCCGGCCTGAAAAACGTGTCTGATACTGGGATAGTGCTCTTCATCTTTATAATCGGAGCCCTTGGAATTCTGCATCCTTACAACGCCTGTCTTGGAGCAGACGAGAGACAGGGAAGAACTTTGAAATTGTCTCTAGCTACAGGAAGTGCTCAGGTGATTTTGGCTGGAATAGCGTCGCTTTATTTCATAGGGCTTCCTGGAATGATCACGATTCTCTTCGGAGCCCTCGCATGGTTCGTAACCTACAGCATGTTTGTCAGAACGTCCTTTGAGGAGGGTATTGTTATGAATACTGGGCTCATACCGGAGGTCGAGCATAAATGACGTACGCAAAAGTTTCTTCGGAGCCGGGATTAGTGCTTGACGCAGTTCGAGGAGTTCTCGGTGAGGAAAGGGAAGATCTGGTCTTCTATCCGCTTTCTGATGTAGAGCAGTCGGTGAAGAAGCTCGAAGAGATCGCAGACGATCTCGTGAATTCCCTAGACCCGCTGAAGAACTTCAAGGCCTCATATCAAGGGAGGGAGAAGAGCCTTTACTACGCCGGAATGACTACCGGGATCTTCTACGGACTTATTGTTGGATTGCTTATAGCCTTCCTGATTGCGTGGGTGATGTAATATGGCGAACAAGGTAGAGCCAGCCCCCGGATGGCCAAAGATTAAAGGAGAGTACATGGTTGGCGATCCGAAGAGCTGTGTTGTAGTGGCAACTCTTGGAAGCCATCTTGATGAAAAGAAGCTGATTGAAGCTGGTGCAGGGATGGCAGGGATATGCAAGACGGAAAACATTGGAATTGAGAAGATGGTCGCAAATATCATTGCAAATCCGAACATAAGGTTCCTGATCCTCTGCGGGGCCGAAGTTACTGGGCACCTGACCGGAGATGCGATAGTGAATTTGTACAAGAACGGAGTGAAGAACAACAGGATAGTCGGCGCCAAGGGTGCAATCCCATACGTTCAAAATCTGCCAGAGAAGGCTATAGAGAGATTCAGGAAGCAGGTGGAGCTAATTGAGATGATCGGTGTTGAAGATCTCTCAGCGATCACTGCCAAGATCAAGGAGTGCATATCAAAGGATCCAGGAGCTTTCCCAGAACCACCGATGATCGTGGAAATTAAAGAAGAGGCAAAGGAGGAGATTGCCGAGGGAGAAGTGTTCCCAGTACCTGGAGAAATCGCGAATATAGAGTCCTGGGTTAGGGATATCGAGCTAAAGGTTAAGGAAGTGGCGCTGCTCAACAAATTCTCAGCGGGACTATATGCGGGAAGATTCCAGGGATTCTGGATCGGATTAACTCTGGCGATGCTTGTCCTTGGTATAATGATGTGGAGGGCGGGAATATGAGCGGATTTCCGAGGATAATGAAACCTAAAGCTATAAGAATAGGCGAAATCGTTAGCAGAACTGAATACAGTGCCCAGTTAATTGCAAGGGCTCAGAAGTTGGAAGCAGGAATAAACATGGCAGGCGTTACGGGTTTCGTTCTCGGATTGCTGTTCGCAGTGCTGCTAGTTCTTATCCCGTTACTCTGGATGGGGTGATCTGATGGACAAGAAGGAGAAGGAAATTCCGAGAGCCTATGTCGACACGGCTGAATACATGGCACTGCTGGAAAGGATAAAGAAAGTGGAAGGGAAAGTGGAGTTCTTCCAGGCTGAAGTTGCACAGCAGGTAGGCAAGAAAGTTGGCAGGGATCTCGGAATACTTTACGGGCTTGTTTTAGCCCTGATTTTGGTAATTATATACCTTTTGCTTAAGGTGCCTTGGAGGTGAGAACGTGTTCAAATTTGAGAAGGAACAGAAGGTGTTTGAGTTTGGAAAGATAAAGGTTGGCGGTCAGCCGGGCGAACATCCGCCCGTGTTAGCCGGAACGATCTTTTACAAGGGGCACAAGATCGTAAGCGATGATCACAAGGGAATTTTTGACAAGGATAAGGCTGAGGAGCTGTGGAAGATGCAGCAGGAGTTCTCGGATCTCACTGGGATTCCATGCATGCTTCAGATAGTCGGAGAGTCGAGCGAAGCCATGCAGAAGTACATAGAGTGGTTTGCAAACATCTCAGACGCTCCTTTCCTGATAGACTCAACAGACCCCAATGTGAGGATCGCTGGTGCAAAATTCGCAACCGAAATAGGTGTTCATAGCAGGGCGATTTACAACTCGATAAATCCAAGCCTTACACCGCAGGAGGTTGAGGCTCTAAAGCACAGCAAGGTTGACTCTGCAATCGTGCTGGCTTTCAATCCAACGGATAACACGGTGAAGGGCAGGCTGGATATACTGCAGAAGGGAGGAGCCGGGCTATCGAAGGGACTTCTGGACATTGCAGCAGAATGCGGAATAAAGAAGACTCTGATCGATGTTGCTGCTACCCCTCTTGGAGCGGGGGCGGGAGCAACATTCAAATCTGTAATGGCGGTAAAGGCAAAGCTTGGCCTTCCTGCTGGCGGTGCACCGCACAACATTCCTTCAGCCTGGCCGTGGATAAAGAAGCTAAAGAAAGAGAGGAAAGAAGTCTTTCCGCCTGCAGACATAGGCTCGAATCTGATAATGCAAATACTCGGTGCTGACTTTCTGCTCTACGGACCCATTGAGAACGCTCCAATGATATTTCCGAGCACGGCCATGGTTAGCATAATCGTCGCCGAAGCCGTTTCGGAGCTTGGGATATCCGTTCAGGCGGAGACCCATCCGATAAAGAAGCTTGTCTAGGGTGCAGGGATGGATGACGCAGTGGCCCTGCTCATAGGGCATGGAAGCAAACTCGAAATTCAGAAGAAGATGATTGAGAGGCTTGCGGAGAGCGTAAAAAACAGAGGAGTTTTCGCAGATGTATTCTATGCCTTCATGAACGTTAACAGGCCAACTATAAGGGAGGCTATGACCGAAATAGTTAAAAAAGGCTATAGAAAGGTCATAGCCATCCCCGTATTTCTTTCTGAGGGTGTGCACACGACAGAGGATATACCCAGTGAACTCGGGCTAAAGAGCGGACAGCGAGAGGGAATTGTAGACTTCAACGGAGCGAAAGTAAAAGTTTTATACGCAAGAACGATCGGTTTCGATGAAAGAATTGCCGATATCCTTGTAGAAAGGGGGAAGGAAGCGGTTGGGACTTCAAAGGAATTTTCCCGATAGCGTTATCTTTTTTGAAACCTTCAATTTTTGTGGGGTGATGTCATGAACGAAGTTAAAGAAATTCCTAGCTCAGATTGGGACTTGCAAAGGTACCTGTACACTAGGGACATTTCCAGCGCTCCTGTGATAAGCTTGCTTTTAAAGCGGGTTGACGTTATATATCAGCCCAGGGATGAGAGAGAAGTTCTGGAGGTTTTAAGGATAGCAAAAGAAGAGGGCGCAACCGTGGTCCCTCGAGGTGCGGGTACTTCAGGCTACGGCGGAGTTTTACCGCCTAAGGACATA
>QNUZ01000020.1 GCA_004347865.1 Archaeoglobi archaeon
CAAAAACTTCTTCGATTTGGAATTGTAGCTCAGATACCATTTAACGAGCTTTAAATACTCGCTGAGCGTTTTATTTAAAGCCAGGACTTTTGATTTATTCGGCCTGAACACCTTGCCTACAACGCATATCTGGACTTCCTTCTGCAAGGGAACATCCCCAAGGCTTTTTCAACACAGAACTATTTAAACCTTGCCCATTCATCCCAGAGCTAAAGCTCCGGGTTTTCTGGGCACCTATTTTTATAAAAAAGGCGAGGCAGGGAGAAAGCAGGGCTTTATAGCGGGGCGTGGATTTGAACCACGGATCTGCGGGTTATGAGCCCGCCGGGATTACCTGACTACCCTACCCCGCTTCATATATTCATGGTCTTTCAGTATTTCAAGCTTTTCTTTGTACTGTACTACACTGTAGGGTTTTAGAAACTGCACGTTTCTATCGTAAAGTTTATCAATTGATAGCGATTCATCCCGTTCATGGATTTAAATTTGCTGATTCCATTGATTGGAGCTTTGGCACTATCTTCAGCCATTGGGGCTTTGCTTACAAGGGAAAATTTCTATTCGTCTCTTTATATGTCCTTAACGATGCTCTTTATTGCTGGAATCTATGCTTTTTACAACCTCCAGCCATCCGTCGTGCTTATAACACTGGTATTCGTCGGCGCAGTTGGTGTTGTTACAATTGCAATCGCTGCAACGTACAGGGCCCAGAATTCCCGGAGGATCAGTTATTTCTGGGCCATAATTGTCGCACTTTTTTCGGCCATCTTGATCCTGCAATTCCCGCCCCCCTTTGGCTATGGGATGTTGGGTAATGGAATTGGATTTTTGAGCACCTATCTAATGGCAACCCTATTTCTCGTTGCATTGATGATCCTGATCATGCTCTCAACTATAAAGATCCTGAGGGAGGTGGAGCGATGATAGAGCTCGGATTATCTTTGCTGATTGCACTTGTGGCTTTTTTGATAACTATATCAGCGAAGGACATTGTACGACTGCTTATAGGTCTTGAGCTTATGTTTGGCGGGGTTTTTTTGGCAATAGTTCCGCTATTCGCGAAGATACCTGATACCGCTTTTGCAATTCTTGTCGTTGCAATTTTCACAAGTAGTGCGGAACTCCTCATCCTCATTTCGGCAATAGTGATTCTTGACAGGCTTAAGAAAGGTATAGAAATTCAAAAGGTCTCGGTAGGGGGTGATTCGGATTGAGTGCCTTCCTTTATGCCCTCCTTTTCCCGCTTATCGTTACATTCATCCTTCCGGTCCTAAGACCAAGGAGTTCTACGTTTCTTTCAGCGTTATCCTTCCTAATACCGGCTACCACTGCCCTTTATGGTCTCTTAACCGCTCACAGAGGGGAAGAGCTTTTGATCAACGTATCCGCACCTATAGGAGATTTTTACCTGCTTTATGATCCTATAAGCCACGCTTTCGGCTTTACGATTTCTTTAGTCTCTGCAATGGTAGCACTGTACTCTTTGCCCTACATGAGACACAGATTTGAAGAAATGGATGTCGGTGAGAGCGAGTTCAGAAAATACTGGTTCTTGTATAATCTCTACGCAGTCTCGATGCTCTGGCTAGTTTACAGCGGGAATCTGATTCTGCTATACATATTCTTAGAAATATCCCTTCTGGCATCCTTCATGCTGATATACCTCTATGGTTACGGAAATAGGCAGTGGGTTGGAATTCTTTATTTCGTCTGGACGCACATCGCTGGAGTTTTAGCTCTGACAGGTTTCTTGATTATAGCTCTATCAAATCAAACTCTTGCTCTGAACGAAATCAGAGTCATTGGTTTCCTTCCTTGGCTTCTGATTTTCTTGGGAATGATTGTGAAGCTTCCGGGGCTCGGCCCGCATATATGGTTACCCTGGGCCCATGCGGAAGCTCCAACTCCAGTTAGCGCATTGCTAAGTCCGCTGACCGTCGGACTTGCGGGTTATATCCTACTAAGGATATATCTCATTGACAGCTCGTTCATTGCACAGTTCAGGGACATAATTGTCGGGTACGCGATTATCTCGAGTATATACGCAGGACTGAGTGTTTTCAGACAGAGGGATTACAAGAGACTCCTGGCATACTCCACTGTTTCCCAGATGGGTTACGTGCTCATAGCCCTCTGTCTCGGCACATACGGACTTATGGGGCTCGTTATCCAGTATATGAGTCACGCATTTGGGAAGGCAATACTCTTCATGACTGCTGGTGCAATCATAACCGCTTTCCACGGACTGAGAAGCCTCGACAAGATGAAAGGTATGCACGAGTTCGTTCCAACGATTTCGAATGCGGCATTGATAGGCTTCATGACGCTCAGCGGAATCATTACAATAGGGATGTTTGCCGAATTTCTCATCCTTACAGGCCTAACGCAGATCTACGGATTAAACCTAGAAATAGTCTCCCTTGTTGTTCTTGTATTCGTAATTTCGGGCCTATACAGCTTCTACACGATGAGAGAAATCTATTACGGAACCCCGATGGGATATGAAAAGCCGAAGTTAAGCAGGCTCCTTGATTTGCCCTTGTATGCAATAGCGTTCTTCAGCGTGGCATTTATCTTCCCTCCGCTCGCTCCAGCGCTTCTTGATGGCATAAAGCTCGTCTTGGGAGGTGTTGCGCCATGATAGAACTACTGCTCGCTGTCCTCTTTCTCTCACCTATACTAGGAAGCCTTCCAGTGGCCTTTGCTTGGCTCCTTGAACCGAAGAGGGACTGGAGCAGGAGGCTACCTATTCTTGCAGTATTGGGTCTTTTTGTCTCCTTTCTATGCACTCTGTACATTCTATTCAACTTTGGCGAGTTGAACTTGGAGGAGGTGCATAAATTCTCTTTTGACTGGCTTCCGGGCTTCAATATAAGCTTCACCTTCATCTTCGATTATCTGAGCAGGATAATGGGTGTTTTAACAGCTCTGATTGCGTTCCTCATCGGCGTCTACGGTTTGGAGTACATGAAGCACGACTATCGCCTCGGCTGGTACTGGTTCTTCTTCAACCTCTTCACAGCTTCTATGCTCCTCGTTGTATACAGCGACAATCTCCTCATGCTCTTGATCGGATGGGAAGGTCTTGGATTGGCTTCCTGGGCCCTTATCGGTCACTGGTTTAGAGATGATGACGAATTGAGCTTTGTTGGCATTGTGGGCAGAAAAATCGCGGGCCTGAATTACTTCTGGTCTCCAAGCCTTGGAGCTTGGAGAGCTATTTCGACGATTCGTGTTGGCGACATGCCGATGTTTTTTGCAATCGCCGCAATCTTCTTCTTGGTGAGAAACCTTAACATCAGCGAAATACCTTGGAGCGAATTGGCGGAGAAAATTGGGGCTGCTGGGATATTCCTGATCCTCCTCGCATTCCTTCTTGGTCCCTTTACGAAGTCGGCCCAGCTCCCCTTTAGCGAGTGGCTCATGACGGCTATGACAGGTCCAACAACTGTGAGCGCCCTGCTTCACTCCGCAACGATGGTTGCAGCTGGAACTTATATCTTTATGCGCCTTACCTGGTACATGAAGCCGTGGACGATTCACAGCGTGGGAATCGAAGTTTTGTATGTTCTCGTCCTGTTTTTGGGCCTGATATCTGCATTATATGGCGCTTCTGTTGCCTTAGGGTGTCGTGAAAGGAAAGTACTGCTTGCAGCCTCCACCATGTCAAGTCTTGGGCTAATGTTCGCAACAGCTTCTGCAGGTTTTTGGGTCGGCCAGATTGCCATCCTTGTTGCGTTCTGGTACCTTGTTACCCATGCCTTCGCCAAAGCAACCCTGTTCCTTGTGGCGGGTCATTTGATTCATGAAACGCATGACAGATTTTGCGTCGGGGGTAGGGAGCTCGCAAAACATCTCAAGCTTGCCTTTGCTGCAACGATCATCGCAACTCTTTGCCTGAGCGGTATCCCGCCCTTAACTGCGTACTGGGTTAAATCAGCAATGGATGGAATTATGCACAGTCTGGAGCATGAATTTGGCTTTATTCCCTTATCGCTACTTGTTTTAACCTCGGCTGTTTATTCCGCGTTTCTTGCGAAATTCCTTAGCCTGAACTTCCTTAAAGGCGAGTATCATGTGAAATCTCACGGCGGTGGAAGGCTGATGGGCATTGCCTACACGGCGATGGGCTCAATGCTCCTCTTGCTTCTATTTGTTTACCTATACTTCCCAGAATTCCTCGAGTTTGTTGCTGAAGGCTTCCTGCCGTCTTCTCTTGCAGTGGGTCTTGTCGTGCTTCTCACGTATCTTTTGACCCTCTCTAAGCCAACTCTAGAGTCTCCGATAGGAAAAGCCCTTGGAGACAGGCTTTATCTGGCCTTCTTAAATGATTACGTAGTTTCAAAAATAGGATGGTCTCTTGCAAGGCTTGTTGATTACGCAAACAAGGCGATAGATATCTTCTGCCACAAAGCAGTTCCTAAGGCCTTTGAAATGTCTTCAAAGGGAATAAGAAGGGTTCAAAGTGGCAGCATCGAGCTTTACCTAAGAATATCTGTTGCCGTTCTCTTAGTTCTCTTAACGGTTGCGATAGCGTTGGGGGTGATCATGTGATCTATCTACTGCTCTCTCTATTAATTCTGACCTTTGCAGGAATTCTGAGCTATAAAGACTACAGGATTTCGTTGATCTTGAGCTTCCTATTGCTTTTTGTTTCTCTGGAACTCGGAGGAATTTCAATGCTCATCTGCTTCTTGGCATTGCTTAACATTCTGTCGCTGGTTGCGATTAGAAGAAATCAGATCTCGGGTGTGGATTATGCGATGGTAGGACTGATGACCATTGCGACTATATACTCCTTCATAACCTCTGACATCGCTGAACTTCTTGCACTGTTCGTCGTGGTCTCTGTTCCAACATACTTGATAATAATGGTCGACGAGGGAAAGCTGAACGTTGACACGGGAATAAAGTACATAGCCTTTATGGTAATAGCGACGGTTCTATTCATAATAGGCGCGGTTGTGCTTTACCTGGGCTACGGTTATCAGAATTCTGCATTATATTTCTTCGGCCTTGTTTTACTTCTGATGGGCCTCGCTTTGGAGGTCGGAATTGCTCCCCTGCACGAGTGGGTTCCCGATGTTTTCGCTAACGCAAATCCGATCTCGGTCTCGATTATTGCGTCTATTGCAAAATTCGTGCCCTTTATTGTCGCCCTTAAGATCCTGATGATTACGGCGACCGAGTTAACGAGTTCTGCACTGCTCATCTTTGCCGTTGTTTCAGCGATATCGATGTTTGCTGGAAATATCGGGGCCCTTACAACTCAGAATCCCGCAAGGATTTTGGGATACTCAACAGTTGCGAACATGGGCTACATATTAGCGGCTTTTGTGGCAATCACAGCTTCTAAGGACCTTGTTTACTATGCCATAGCTGGAGCGCTGTTACAGCTCTTTGTGAACGCATTTGGAAAAGTTGGATTCTTTAACGCAATTAAGGGAGGGACTTGGACCGCTTCTAGCTATATTCTGAGCTTTTCATTTATTGGTCTGCCCCCACTGATGGGCTTTTGGGGAAAGTTCTTCATAATCTACGCTCTGGTTTTCTCGAACTATCTCTGGCTTGCAATTCTGCTCGTGCTGAATTCTGCAATTTCGGTTCCCTATTACTTAAGGCTCGTTAGAGTTACAAAGGTGAACGTGCCAAATATGCTCACAAACACCGTAGCTTCGATTACGGCAATAGTTATGTTCATAACTCTGTTTCCCCCAACTTGGTTCGTTGATTTAGTTGCGGAGGTGTTCAAATGATCGAGAATCTGCTCGTGTTAATCCTCATCGTTGCAGTTGCTCTGGTTACTGATGTGGCAGTTCTGCTCTTACTCAAATATCTCCCTAAGTATCGACCGAGTGCGGTGAAGGTTCAGAGGTTCGAGGCCGGCAACATTCCGATAGGATATCCGAAATGGGTCCTTCCTATGCAGTATTTGGGTTTTGTCGTGCTGTTCCTAGCACTAGAACCTGTATTCGTTCTGATTCTACTGGTATCTGCTTTGGGTTCTGAGGATGTGTATGCGTTTACGCTCATCGCTCTTGCATTGCTGCTCCCCGGTTTGTATGCTGGATACAGCTATTCTTTGGAAGTTGCGGGGCTAAGGAGAGGTGGTAGAAATGGATGAGTTCCTGAATTTCATTAAATCCGGAAAACTGGCCCCTTTGAAGAGCTGGGGAACGAAATGGAGCTTATGGCCAGTTCACCTTGTAACTGCATGCTGTGGCGCTGAACTTGCCCACGCTTTTGCCTGCGGATACGATGGTGAAAGAATTGGAGCTCTTAACTACGGTATTGCGAGGCAGACAAATCTGATTATCGTTGAGGGAGCGATAACCAGAAAAATGGCAAGAGTTTTGAAAATAACATGGGAACAGATGCCAGATCCGAAGTTTGTGATTGTTATGGGTGCCTGCGGACTGAACGGCGGGGTATTTTGGAACGGTTACAATCTTGTAAGGCCTTCTGAAGTCGTGCCGGTTGACTTCTTCATCCCCGGATGTCCCCCAACCCCTGAAGCCCTGCTTCGTGGAATAAGACAGCTTCAGAAGAAGCTCGAAACTGGAGAGGCTGAAAGCTCAGCTTATTTTTACGATCTGAGGCTTGAGAAGGGTAAACCCCCTAGGCGTTTGCCGGGAGTACCTAAGAAAATCTCGGCAGCGCCGAGCATAGTTGTTAACAGGCCTAGGAAGGTGGATTGGGCGTTTGGTGGAGAACTCTGTGAAAAGTTAAAGGTTTTAAGAGTGGAATCTGTTGCGATAACAGGTAAAAACAGGATAGCTTTGAAGGTTTCGGCTGATAAATTGCGAGAGGTAGCGATCGAGCTTAAAAAGATGGGGTTCGACCACGTCAAGTCCGTAAACGTAGTTGATGTGCCCGGAGAGAACAAGTTTATAGTGGAGTATCATATATCCAGCTACTCCTCCAAGGAGCTTATGCCCGTAATTCTCAATGTCTTTGCCGAAGTCCCGAGGAACGAAGCAAAGATCGACAGTCTTTCGGACCTATTCCCGAGTGCGGACTACATGGAGAGAGAGATGCAGGATTTCTTCGGAATCTCTTTTAAGGGCAATCCGTGGAAGGGAAAGTTTTTGCTGGCCCCTGACACTCCTGAATTCCCGCTCAGGAAGGAATTCAAGCTTCAGGAGGAGATTTACGTGGGTGATTGAGATGAAGGAAATAGCAATAGACGTCCCGGTTGAGCCCCCCAAAGAGCTTGAAAGTCTTTTCCTGCCGATACCGAAAGAATATGTTGAAGAAGTTTACAGAAATGACGAATTTCTGATCCTTGTAGGCCCCCAGCATCCTGGAAGCGGTCACATGAGGCTGATTGTACGGGTTAAGGGAGATGTGATCCAAGAAGTGATCCCGGATCCGGGCTACGTGCATAGGGCGATTGAAAAGATTGCAGAGACCAGACTTTACGTTCAGAATATCCCCCTCGTTGAAAGACCTGCGATAATGGATTCTGCGAACCTAAATCTAGGTTATGTGAGGGCAATTGAGGATGGAATGGATTTAGAGGTACCGGAGAGAGCAAAGTATTTGAGGACCATTCTCGCAGAGCTATGCAGAATCGGAACGCATCTATACGATGCTGCAATTCTCTCGGTGTTCTTGGGACATACAACGGGCTTCATGTATCCCTTCGGGATCAGAGAGCTAATATGTGAGTCTTTGGTAAAAATGACCGGTGCGAGATTCACCTCTTCTTTCATAATCCCAGGAGGTGTCAGAAGAGATGTAAGCAAGGAAATCCTTGACTGGATATATTCTGCGACATTTGCGATCGAAAAGAGACTTAGGAGCTTTGAAAGACTTTTCATAAAAAATCCCACGGTCGTTGCAAGACTCAAAGATGTTGGTGTTTTGAGCAAAAAGGAAGCAATCGAATTTGGTGTTGTTGGTCCATTCCTGAGAGCAAGCGGGGTTGAATACGACGTCAGAAAAGTTGAGCCATACGAGGCGTATGATAAAGTCGACTGGGATATAGTTGTTGCTGACGATGGAGACAGCTATTCTAGATTCTTGGTTCGAGTAAACGAGGTTGCCCAGAGCTTGAAGATCATAAGGCAGTGCATTGCAGAGATCCCAGGAGGGAAAGTAATAAGCGATCAGATCTGTGAGGGCAACGATATAAGGGGGGAGTTCTTCGAAAAACTTGCAGGCATAGTATTGCCAGCAGGAGAATTCACAACGCTTACGGAAGCGGCGAGGGGATCTGTGATTTACACAATTGTAAGCGATGGAGAGAGCAACGTTCCCTATCGCCTCCGAGTTGTAACTCCTGGGTGGCTTTATCTTAGGGGATTCATGGAGTCTCTGAAAGGAGAAAGACTGGCAGATCTTCAGGCAATATATGGCAGTTTTGGGTACTTCCCGCCGGAGGCTGATAGGTGATGGAAATGATTGAGGTCCTTATAGATCTTATTAGATATTTCCTGAGCATTTTGAAATCAAATCAGCTGGACATTCCACTAATAAAGCCGATTATAGCTCTTATAATGAAAATCGTGGCACAGATACCCATACCGTATTTAAGCAATTTGGTCGATTTTATTTTGGCGGTAATCTTGTGGCGCCCACTTTTCGCCGTTGTGGTGATGCCCGGTCTTACGGTTCTGATGATATACTTGCTGTACATCGTTTGGTTCGAGAGAAAACTAACTGCAAGGATTCAGTGGAGAGTTGGTCCCTTGGAAGTTTACAGACCCCTGAGAGGGGCAATTCAGGCTTTGGCAGATGGTATTAGATATCTTTTCCAAGAAGCGATAGTTCACAAAGATGCGCACCGCCCGTATTTTGTACAGCTTCCGATTCTCGCCTTCATTCCGGTTCTCCTTCCAATAGCTTTCATTCCTGCGGGTAACGTTGTGGGAATAAAGAGCCCCTATGCGGTGCAGCTGACGATTGCGTTCATTTCTCTGATTCCGATTACAGTTATAGCCATAGGCTGGGCGTCTAATAGCAGATTTGCGTTCATAGGCTCGGTAAGAGAAGCCCTAATGTACGTGGCCTACGAAATCCCGTTTATAGTGGCCGCGATCTCGATGATATTCCTCTACAAGAGCGGTGATCCTTACATCATCGTTGAAAACCAGTGGATTCCTGGAGCAATTTTAAATCCGTTGGCATTTTTGGTCTTCCTGATCGCAATGCTAATGGCTACTTCCCGCCTTCCGTTCGAGATACCGGAAGCAGATCAGGAGATAGCCTTTGGACCTTTTGTAGAATATTCTGGAATACTTTTTGGGCTTGTGATGGTTCTGGCATATGAGAAGCTATACGTGATGGCCCTTCTGTTCACGATTCTATTTCTCGGTGGTTGGAATGGCATTTACATTTCACTGCTCGGCGACCTAAACGCGCCGATCTGGCTTACGATTAAGACCATTGTTGTGATCTCAATAATTGCAATGGTAAGGTCGATGTATGCTCGTTACAGGATAGATCAGGCCATAAGAATCGGTTTCAGCTGGCTTTTGGCGTTCTCGATGGTGGCTCTGGCAATAGGAGTGGTGATTGGGTATGAAGGTGGAATTTAAGGCTAGAAGGCTCGACTTGCTCAGAATGCACCTCGATGTAATCCGTGAGGCCTTCAAACAAGCTGTTGCTCCGGATAGGGTAACGGTTGAGTATCCGAGGGAAAGGAAGAAGTACCCGGCAAATTTCAGGGGTATAATTGTTTTTGATAAAGATAAATGTATTAGCTGCTTCAGGTGTGCACACATCTGTCCTGCGAACGCAATTCAGATGACATTTTATGAGAAGGCATGGCCCGGGATTGATTACACAAAATGCATCTTCTGCCATTTCTGTGTTGACAGCTGCCCAACTGGAGCTTTAAGGTCCACAAAGATCCACGATATAGCTTTTGCAACGATGGGAGAAATGAAGCTAAATGCGGTTCAGATGCTGAAAGCACCAGAATTAACCCGCGAGGATTCGTTCACGGTTGAATATGTGGTGGACTCCCAGGGTTGGAGGCTGGAAAAAAAGGCCGAAATCGACGAACTTGCACTCGAGCAATTCATAATTCCTGAAAAAAGAAGGGTCTCGGTTTGTGTGGATCCAGAAAGCTGTCTTGGATGCAGGCTTTGCGTTGAACTGTGCCCGAATGATGCAATTTCAGTAGACAGAAAGGCGAATAAGCTTAATATTTTGCCAGAGAAGTGCACTGGATGCGGGATATGCGTCAGAAACTGTCCAATGAAGGTCCTTGAGCTTAAAGAGGTGAAATGATGCAAGAGTGGCAGATCGTTTTGCCTGAGAAAAAGCACAAGAAGAAGTTCTTCGGCAACCTTCTGGAGGAAGTTATAAAGCCAGCAATATGCTCGCACTGCACGGCCTGCGCAGCCATATGCCCTGTAAAGGGCATAACCGCGGGAGACAGGCCCATAGACTTCCCGAACTGGCTAAAAGACTGCGTTGACTGCGGGGCCTGCGTGAAGGTCTGCCCGAGATGGGACTACAGGCCACTTGGTGGCGTCGGAAGCTACATAGAGATGTTCTCTGCGAGATCGAAGAGGTTCCTCGGCCAGGACGGGGCGATGGTTACGGAATTCACAGCCACAGCACTCGAGGAGGGAATCGTGGAGAGGGCAATCTTCGTTGCAAGGGACGAGGAGTGGAGAACAAGGACTGTGTCGATAATCGATCCGGAGCAGCTGAAAAACCGGAAGATCACGGGCACGAAGTACAGCTTCGCAGACGTTCTTCCAGCGGTGAAGGAAGCGGTTCTAGATTCAAAGGCGGTCGCCTTCGTCGGAACCCCGTGCATGATCTCCGCGTTGAGGAAAATGCAGAGAAGCTTCAGAAAGTTCGAGAGGGTGAAGCTCGCAATAGGCCTCTTCTGCACCGAGAACTTCTACCACTCCCAGCTCAGCGAATTCCTAGCAAAGAAGGGCGTTGCGATGAAGGACGTGCTCAAGACGGACATAAAGAAGGGCAAGTTCATCGTGAAGAAGGCGGACGGAGAGATAACCTTCCCCGTTAAGGAGCTCGACGGCATTATTCCACCGGGCTGCAAGGTCTGCCAGGACTTCTCAGCGGTAGAGGCTGACGTCAGCGTCGGCAGCGTCGGCAGCGAGGCTGGTTTTTCGACCGTGCTTGTGAGAAGCGATATTGCGAAGCGCATCGCCGACGCGATAAGGGCCAGAGGCTATGCCGAGTTCAGGGACGCAAGCCTTGAAGCCGTGAAGAAGCTCTGCGACTACAAGGTCAAGATTCACCCATATCCTCCGAAGAAAGAGGGTTAAAGAATTCCTGTTTTTTCTTTTATTATCTCCAATGCTTGTTTTTCTCTTTTTCCTCCGCATTTTTCGATGATCGCATAACATTCTCTAATTTTTTGTTCAAGCTCGGGACTTTGGTTTTTAACAAATCTTGTAGCATGAACGAGCGCCTCTATCACTGCATTGAATCCCCTGTTAATTGCCCTCACCTCCTTGCGAATTATATCCCCTCTGAGGAGTCGAAGGTCTGCAAAAAGTCCTTTGAGTCTAACTTCGAACTCACAGAAAGCCAGAGCGTCCTTTATTATCGGAGGATTAAGGCTTTCAAAAAATTCCTCTCCGAGATCCTCAAAGGCAGACATCGCAAAAATCAAAGGATCTCGCACAATATTGGCTATAAAAAAACTGCCTTTTTCTACGTTCTCCCTAGTGTGAGATGGGTATAGTCTAGCCTTTGCCTCAATCCTATTTTCGTCTTCGACTATAATCCCTATTGGTGCTGTGTTTAGCTTTTCCCCCTTCGTTATAACTATAACTTCATTTATTCCGCTCTGCAACCCGAAATCTTTTAGCCTCAATTTTCCACCCCTCCGAAAGCGCAAGATAGATGGAGCTAGCAACCAAGTCTGCAATGGTTCCGGGGTTAATCTTTTCCCGTAATAACAGCTCGTCGAGTTTTTTGAACTCTTCGAATTTTCCAGACTCAAAGGCTTTTTTTGCGAGATCCATAACACTTTTTGCAACTCCAAATCCTCTTTTTGCGATTATCAGGCTGTCAGGGTACTCGGAAAGGAGCTTGTGGTATACCAGAACGATTGTCTCGTTCACATCGCTTTCAGAGCTTAAAATGAACTTCGCACCGTTAAGGCTGATTGGATATCCTTCAGTGAGTTCTTTTGCTATCAGATTCTCCCTCGGGGAAAGTTTCATCCACTCGTAAACGTTCAGTTTCTCTTTGGTTATCCTATGGAGGGTCGAACTTTCGTAAAGCGAGAAATTCTCGGCTGTAAGAACCCTGGGTCTGCAGAGCTGAAATGCCCTGAATATGTTTACGGAATCTCTGAAGGTGGTTTTTTTCAGAAAATCAACCGAATTTTTTGGGTATTCATCCAGTCTGGATTCCCATACTGCCACCAGAGGAAAAAGCAAGAGAAAAGCCCCGAAATGAACATTTGTCTCCACGCCAAGTTCTCTGCTTTTCTCGATTGCCTGAAGAATGTAAAGCTTTTTGCGTTTTGCAGTTCTCAGGAAGTATGGAAACGCCGAACTTGCGGAGATTAGAAAGTTTTCGTAGCGCAGATCTTCAAAATCGTGTTCTCTGTCCACATTACCGGATTTCGGGTTTGCCGAGACTTCTAACAGCAAAGAGAGCACTGCTGAAACTGCAGAATCTTCGGGATTTTTAAACATAGGAAAATGGGTTACTTTAATTTCTCTTCAATCAGCTTTGCAAAGCTTTCGTAACTCTTGTAACCTACCACCATTTCGCCGTTTATGAAGAACGTTGGTGTTCCTGTTACGCCATAGCTCTGAGCGTCTTCGACATCCTTCTCAACCTCGTTACGGTACTTTTCGGAATCTAGGCATTCTTTGAACTGCGTTGAATTCAAACCGAGTTCTTCGGCGTATTTGTAGAACAGGGTTTCGTTGGACTTCCATTCGTTTTGTCTCTCGAAAAGCAGGTAGTGATACTCCCAGTACTTTCCCTGATCCATTGCGCAGTTTGCTGCCATTGCAGCCTTGTAGGAAATCTCTCCGTGTACGGGGAAATCTCTAAAGACGAGTTTGATCACATTGCTGAAGTTCTCGAGGATCTTTTTCTCAACTTCCAAGGCAAACTTTGCACAGTATGGACAGGCGTAGTCCGAGAATTCTATTATGGTGACCTTCGGGTTTTCGGCACCTATCCAGGGATCGTCGTCTGCGCTGACGTTCACGGGCTCCCTTTCAAGACTCATAACGTAGTCTTCTAGGGCTATCTTTTTGCCATCTGCAGAAATGTAGTAGTTTGCAGTAGCCAGAGTTCCGTTGCTATCGTAGAATTCGAGCGTCACCAAGTAAAACTCCCCGGCACTTGTATAATTCTTGACCCTTACACTTACCTCAGGATAGGACATCTTTATCTGCTGGTCTATCTTTTGTATCACCTTGCTTAAATTCTGTGAAAAGTCCTGTGAATTTTTACCAATTGGTCCGCTTGGTGCCGTCTGAATCAGACTCAAAAGCAAGAAGCATGCCACAAAGCCTAGAACTATTCCACCAACAAGTATCGACAAATCCTTTGCGTTTTTCATGCGCTGAATTGGAGAGCAACAATATATATTTTATCCACGGAGAGTGTTATTCTGTTTAGAACACAAAAATTAGGTTTAGGAGATATATCTCTCAAGCCGTTTGAGAAACTCGGAAATTCTCTCCCTTGAGGTTGCATAGCTCAGCCTGACCCAATTCTTGAAGGCCACCCCAAAGGCAGAGCCTGGTGTTAGGGCCACAAACTCTCTCTTTAAAAATTCCTCGCAGAACTTATCTCCGTCTCTGCCCACATTCATGAAGATGTAAAAAGCCCCCTTCGGCGGAGCATACTTTATACCGAGTTCATCGAGTTTTTTCATTATCATATCCCTTCTTGCCTTGAACTCGGAGACCATTTGTTTTATGAAACTTTCATCCATTTTTAGTGCTTCCAAAGCTGCATACTGAACGAAGGAAGTCGGATGGCTGACAGAGTGGGACTGCATAACGTTCATTTTCTCTATGATCCATTTTGGAGCCACAGCGTAACCAAGTCTCCATCCAGTCATCGAATAAGTCTTTGAGAACCCATTTATCGTAATCGTTCTTTCGAACATTCCGTCAAAGCCTGCAAGGCTGTAATGATTGCCCTCGAAGATGATCTTCTCGTAGATCTCGTCGGACATAACGAGCAGATTCTTGTCGACTGCGAGATCGCTGACCTTCTTCAGGAATTCTCTATCGTAGACTACACCGAGAGGATTGCTAGGTGTGTTTATTACGATCATCTTCGTTTTTGAGCTTATGAATTCTTCAATGGGCGCATCGCAGAACCCCTCGCTGTGCGGGACCCAGATCGGTTTCCCCCCTGCCATTAGAACGCAAGCTTCATAGCTGACCCAGGATGGGTCGAGGAGGATTACTTCATCGCCGTCTTCGATCAGGCACATCATAGCTTCAAAGATCGCGTACTTTGCCCCGGGTGTTACTATGACATTATCTGCGGTTGCTGGAACGGCGTTCTCTTTTCGCATCTTTTCAGCGATAGCATTTAAAAGCTCAGGAATCCCTTTGGTCGGTGTGTAGAAAATCTTTCCTTCATTCATTGCTCTGTAAGCAGCATCTATTATCCTCTGGGGAGTCTTGAAATCAGGCTCCCCAACGCTCATGTCAACTACATCTTTTCCTTCCTTTGCCAGCTGCTTAGCTATTGCCGAGATTCTGAGTGTGGCTGAGGGCTTTACAGCATCAACTCTTTTTGCCGGATTCATACTCCCTTAACCTCTTCACTAATTTCACTGCAGCCTCTACTGCACGCTTTGCATAGTCAACCCTTTCAGCAGCAGCAACTCTCCCCATTCCAGGGCCGCTTATTCCAAGTGTAACAGGCTTTCCGTACTCGATGCTTAGATCGACAATTTTCCTCGAAGCGTGCTGGGCTACGATTTCATCGTGTTCAGTTTCGCCCTCGATCACGCAGCCTATTGCAACGACTGCGTCGACTTTTCCTTTCTCAAGCATTTTTTTGATAGCTATTGGGATGTCAAAGGTGCCGGGAACGCGAATGATCTCGGATACTTCAGCCCCCAGGAATTCGGCGTGCTCTTTTGCGAGGATCTCCATCATGTATGTTATATCTCTGTTGAATTCTGAAACTACGAATCCGAGTTTGATCTTTTGTTCCATGCCTTTTCATTCGCCATCGGGTTTTTTAATGTTTGCCGGATAGGATTTTCATGAAACTCTAAAAATCTATTAGGTCTGCATGATAATTTTTTGTGACTCACCACCGTGGATGGGCTTTTTAATAAGCTATTTTAAGCTGAACTAAAAAATGAGAATCCGAAAAAGTGTTGTCAATCGTATGCACGCTTCTATATAGTTTTGGACCTCTCCCTGCTCTTGCGGATCAGATATAGCGTTTTATAAGCGATAAAAACGAGATATCTCATAATAAACCAGTTATGGACGAAATGGGATGATATTAAAGTTCCAGACAGCCCCTAATTCCTGTATTAGCTGTTAACTACCTTTCTGAAGTTAAGATTTGAGGGGAATAGTATACTATTTTAAGTATTTAATTTTTAATCTAAATCTGTCTTAAAACTGCCCGAATCCAGTTTGGATGGACAATAATTAAATTCGTTTCGTGTGGCTTGTTTATATCATAGAAAA
>QNUZ01000200.1 GCA_004347865.1 Archaeoglobi archaeon
CATAACCATGGCAAGCGTTGCGGACGAGATCATAGTTGTTCCCACAAGGGCGATGACAGAGGAGGACAGAGATTACAGCGTGGCCTTCGCAATCCCCGCGGATACCGATGGCGTTAAGATAATAGCGAGGACTAGCAAGATAAGAATCCCGAAGGGCTTTGGGTCAAGCGGTATGGAAATAGGTGATGACGAGAACATGATAATCTTTGACGATGTCTTTGTTCCGTGGGACCGCGTTTTCATCTGCGGCGAGCACAGGTATGCAACGCTTGCGGCATTTTTGTTCTCGCTTTTCCACAGGCACAGCTATACGGGCTGCAAGCCTGCAACTACGGATGTCATCATGGGCTTCGGGGCATTAATAGCGGATTACAACGGTGTTTACGAAAAACCGAACATAAGGGAAAAGCTCGTTGAACTTGCAGCTACTGCGGAACTGGTCTACGCAGCAGGTGTTGCCTCAGCAGTATTTGGCAGAAAGACGCCAGCCGGGACTTTTTTGCCTAATGAGGTCTACGCAAACGTTGGCAGAAGGCATGCCGGATTGAATTTCTACAAGGAACTTGAGATTCTCGCAGAGCTCTCTGGGGGTCTTCCCGCCTGTCTGCCCTTTGCCGAGGATTATCTGAATCCTGAGTTAAGGCCGCTTATTGAGAAGTACCTTAAGAGGAGATCAGATGTACCTGCAGAGCACGTTTATAGATGCCTTTTCGGAATTTCGAACATACTCTGCTCCTCTATTGGCGGAGTTCAGGCGGTTGCAGGAGTGCACGGCGGCGGTTCGCCGGTTATGGAGGATATAGTGATCTGGAGGACGTACAATTTTGAGAAGAAGAAGGAGATTGCGAAGTATCTGGTTGGAATCAGCGATCAGATTCCCGAGGATTAGCCGAAAAATTATTTTGTATATTTAACATAATCAATTTTTTTAGTTAGCTTCATATAGCAGTGCATTTCCACCGATTTTATGATCAGGGAACTCGGGAGATTTGAGAGGATCAGTGCGCACTCTCATATCCGAGGGCTCGGTCTTGACGAAAATTTGAGAGCAAAGGATGTAGCTGACGGTCTTGTTGGCCAGAAAAAGGCTAGAGAAGCGGCTGGAGTAATTGTCAGGCTTATAAAATCTGGAAAAATGGCAGGCAGAGGCATTCTCCTTGCCGGTCCTCCGGGTACCGGAAAGACCGCGATAGCAGTTGCAATAAGCAAGGAGCTCGGCAGGGACATTCCTTTTGTCCATGTCTCCGCAAGCGAGTTTTACAGTGCCGAGATGAAGAAGACAGAGGCCCTGATTCAGTCTATGAGAAAGGCCATAGGCGTGAGAATCAGGGAACGAAGGATCGTGCTTGAGGGAGAGATTGTTGGCTTGGATTACAACATGATCCCTAATCCGTACAACCCAACGCAGAAGATTCCGGAGTCTGCGAACCTGACACTCGCGACGACTGAAGAGAGAAGGAGCTTCAGTGTCGGAGGGAGGATTGCTCTGCAGTTTCTGTCCCAGGGAATCGAAATTGGAGACGTTATTATCGTTGACAAGGAAACAGGAAGGGTTAGCAGGATTGGAAGAAGCGAGAAGGCAAAGAAGAAATATGACATAGGGGATGAGGATCTGGTGCCCGTGCCGAGCGGCAGGGTTGAGAAGGAGAGAGAGTTCACGTATGTAGTAACACTTCACGACCTTGATGAGGCCAATGCAAGGCGTGGTGGTATTTTCAGCCTTTTTGCCCCCTCAAGCAGGGAGATCGACAACGAAGTACGCCAGGAAGTCGACGAACACGTTCGAAGGCTGATCGAAGAAGGTAGGGCCGAGCTTTTGCCGGGGGTGATGTTCATCGACGAGACGCACCTAATGGACATCGAGCTTTTTGCATTCATGAACCGTGCAATGGAATCCGAAATGGCGCCAATAATAATTTTGGCTTCAAATCGCGGCTTCTCAAGGATCAGGGGCACAGACATAGTTGCCCCGCACGGAATACCGCTGGATCTGCTGGACAGGCTTCTGATCATAACAACGGAACCCTATTCGAGGGAGGAGATTCGGAATATAATAGATATCAGGGCCTTGGAGATGGGTGTAACGATCGATGAAAAGGCCTTGGAGAAATTGACAGACATCGGCGAGAAGATGAGCCTTAGGTATGCGGTGCAGCTTCTTGCGCCAGCTAACGAGTTTTCGAAGCTAAGAAATTCGAGTAGAATTGAATTGCAGGACGTTGAAAGGGCAGAGAGCATATTCAGCGATGTCAGCCAGAGCTCCGCATATCTGAAAAAGTGGGAGGAAAAGATGCTCGGTATGTGAGTTGTGGAGAAAGCAAAAAAAATAAATATTGGTTCTTCTTCCAGCAGATGGAGGTGGTTGAATGGCAAAAGTCACGGTTGATACGGAAAAATGTTCAGGCTGTGGCGAGTGCATCTCTGTTTGCCCTGGAAGCGTTTTCGAGTTCAATGATGAAGGAAAAAGCAATCCAGTCCGTCCTGATGACTGTCAGGAGTGTTGTTCTTGCGTAGAGGTTTGTCCGGAGTCAGCAATAAAGGTTGACGTCTGCGAATAATTTTTTTTACCTTACTCTGAAAGCCTCGCCCTTCAGGGCGGGGATGGGGAGAGAAAAATTTATAAGATATGTATCCTTTAATATATTCTGGGAGAGTGCTTTGGAGGGCGAATCTCTAGAGTGGATGAGACCTAGAAGCACTAGATATGCTAAATACTGGTGTGGTTATCATTTTGCTGAGTTCACTGGAGTAGTCTTGAATATACTCAAGAGTTGGAATGCGAACCACTAGCTCTAGATGTTATGCCTGATCATGTCCATGTGTTTGCTTTATGCCCTCCAAGGCACTCTCCAGCTTATATTGTGAACTACCTTAAGGGGAAGGGTGCCAGGAGGATACCGCAGAGGTTCCCGGAGCTAAGAACTAGAGCTACCCGTGAGAAGCTGTGGGGTAGGAGCTACTTTGTGGCAACAGCCGAAATCGTTAAGAAGTATGTTGAGGAGCGGTGGGAGAAGGAGAGATGAAGAGGGCAAGCGTTGTGAGGCTCATAGTTGATAAAAGCTCTGAGGAGAAGCTGAAGCTGCTGTGCAGTCTATCCTCCAAACTCTGGAACGAGGTTAACCACGCTAGGAGGAGGATGTTCTTCGAGAAGAGGGG
>QNUZ01000201.1 GCA_004347865.1 Archaeoglobi archaeon
CCGAAAACAGTACTGAGGCTTGCATAAACCTGCTGTTCAAAATGGCAAGAACCAAAAAAGATAATATTAATGAATTCGAAATGCTGAAGAAAATCTACGAGATGCATGGAAAATTCGTGGATCCTGTTAAATTTAAATACAGGCACATAGACCTGTCAGACGCGCTAAGGATTCTTACGGAGAACGTAGAGGAGAAGCTGAGGGTAAAAACGGCCAGAATTTTGCTGGGTGATTGATATGTACTGGTACGGTGACATCGATGTAAGGTTGAGAATTAACTCTCTGAGAGTTGGGGGGCTAGAACCAGATGGAGATGTAGATTTGGGTGCGGTCCCTGTTGAGTGCACGGCGAGCAGCATAAGGGGGCTACTGCGGAAGGCGGCAAGAAGGGTCTCGAACTCTCTCAGCATTAAAAGCTTTGACAAGGAAATCTTTGGCGATGCTGACAGCGAGGGCAGAATTCAGATAATTCTAAAGTCCATCACAAAATCAGAAAAAGAAAAAAGATACGGGATAAAGATAGATCCAAGCTTTGGCTCCGTCAAAAGTGGACATCTTTTTTCCTACAGTTTCCTGATTTTGGACGAACTCAATTTTGCCATTAGACCGGTTTTAGGACTTAGAAGGGAGGAGGCAGAATTCCTTCTGTATGCCCTCAATTATCTGAGGTACGAAAGTCTGGGCGGGTTTGGTTCTAGAGGTATGGGGCTTATTGAGGATGTGGAAATCTGCGAGGATTTCCTCAAGTTTGTGGGGGTAAAGAAATGAGGGTCTTTTTAGTTGAGATCGAAACCGTTGAGCCCGTTGTTATAGCTTCAAAGAAAGGAAAATCGAAATTCGTGGAAGGTCTGAAGTACATTCCAGCATCCTCAATAGCAGGGGCGATTGCGAGGAAAATAGTTCTGGAAAACTTCAGAAAATCTAGGGGAAATTGCAGGGATATAGCCACTTTGAATAAAACACCAGATTGCGCAAACTGCACCGAAAATTGCCTGTATAAAAGACTATGGATTGATAGAAAGGCAAAGATAACGAACGCTGTCCCGGGAGAATGGGATCCCAGCAATCCCGGAATTGCGAGCCTTCAGTCTGTTTGCAAACCGAGATCAAAACAATCGGGAGACTCTAAAAAGGACTTTCTGCTCGAACTTCTGCTTGAAAAGATGGTATGGCTGGGAAAGGCAAATGTGGGAAAAATAAGGGACATAACAGAAAACGGCTACAAGAAAAGTCCATCCACCTACAATGGCAAGGATTTTGCAGAAACCAAAACGATACAGTTTACAAGGGTTACAATCGACGAAAATTTTAGGTCCTCGAAAGAGGGGCAGCTTTACAGTTTCACCGCCATGGAACCGAAAAACAAACTCAGATTCATGATCTACTGCAACGAGGAATTCAAAGAATACCTAAACGGAGAAATGAAAATCGGGGCCTGGAGATCAAGGGGTATGGGGCTTGTTAGGACAAGGATCCTCAAAGAGATTCCGCAGGAAGACTACCTCAGGAAGAGGAGCGAAGAAATCAGCAGAGGTTTTCAGAGGATTGCGGAAATACTCGGTGAGGCGGGACTCGATGGTTATTATGGAACCTACACTTACCTTACGGACGGAACAAAGAAAATCGAGGTCTATCTCAAAAAACTGGGGCTTGAGATGGTATTCCAAGCAGAAAGGGTTCGAAAGCTGGTAAAATACGAGAGAAACGGAACAGAAAGCCTATTCATTGCGATGAATACGATTTCTACGGGATCAGCAACTGTTTTTAAAGCAAAAGATCCCGAAAGCGTTTCGCAAAATTTGGCCGAACTTGAGTTGAATATTTTTGGTTATCCGTGGTTTGACTGGGTGTTTTTCAACCACCCAGTTCATTTCGAAAAAAGCGTTTTGAGAGGGTGATGAGAATGTTCGACAAATTTGGTAAAGCCTGTGAGCTTTTGAAGGATATACCGATTGCTAAGGAGGAGAAAGAAGGTGAGAAGAAAGAAGGAGAGGTAACGAAGAGTTTTCTTAGAAAGGTTTACGAGCTTCTATACGAAGCGGAAGGGAAAGAGGATTACATACTCTCTGTCGGTTACATGGTTGCGAGAAAGAAGAGTCGCCACTCCGTTGAGTTTTACAAGAGGTTAAAGAATATAGTGAACTCGCTGAGCGGTGACTGGGATAAAGTTAGAGAAGACCTGAGAGGTATGCTTGAGCAGGTGATTAAAATCGGCTATATCCGAGCCGAACTGGGTGAAGATGTATGCAAGAAGCCTTAAAGAACAGATTTGTGCTCGAATGCTCTCTGAAGACTCTTTCACCGCTTCATGTAGGCGCTGAAAAAGCGATGGGCTTTGGTGTGGACAACCCGATTATAAAGATCAAAAAAGGGGATAGAGAGATCCCGGTTATTCCCGGTTCAAGCATAAAGGGTGTGCTAAGAGCCCACTTTTACAGACTGGCAAATTCAGGCGTAATGGAGAAACTGGGATACAAGGTTTTCAAAGGAGATATAGAAAATTTTGAGAGGGAATTTTCCGGCAGCAGCGAAGAAGGGAAAAAAGAGAAATTCAAAGAACTCGGAACGCTTGAGAAATTTTTCGGGATTTCCGGCCTAGCATCTCCTTTAAGGATTACCGATGCAGAGCCGGAAAATAATAATTACAGCTTAGGAACAAGAACGCATGTAAAAATAGATCCAAAAAAGGACAGAGCAGAAAGGAACCGATTGTTTAGCGTGGAATTCGTAGTGGGGACATTTAAGTTTAAAATAGTTTTCGACGAGCTTGCAAGCGATTACGATGACGTGAACAGATTCTTCCACGAAGTTTTCTATCCATCGCTCAAAAACGGACTGGAGCTTCACTTCGGAGGGATGAAATCGAGAGGTTACGGACTTTGCGGGCTGAAAATCGAGAAGGCTTTGAGGTTCTCAGCCCAAGGTCTTGCACTGGGAAAGGCTGAGCAAATGGGGTGATCATATGGCGGATTTCAGCAGCTATTCTATTCTCATTTCGGCTTTTGGGACGATAAGAGCCAGAAGCCCTGTGAGAATTGGCGCAGGGAAAAGTCTGAG
>QNUZ01000202.1 GCA_004347865.1 Archaeoglobi archaeon
CTAGCCAACGACATCCTTACACCTCCAGCTCAGACTTATGCGCTCAATTTCGGCCACCACATTGTCGATATTAGAGAGGATTCAGCATTTAAGAAGTCCTCACCAGTATATCTAATTGGAGATGTAGCTGATCTTGATTTCAAAAATTTTAAGGAGAGCCCTGTCGATTTGGTCGTGGGAGGTCCTCCGTGCCAGGACTTCTCTGTTGTCCGAGGTCCCTCTGATGAGAGGAAGGGAATTGATGTAGTAAGAGGAAGGCTGTATGCCCAGTTTGTTAGAGTTTTAATTCATCTGCAGCCTAAGGTTTTTGTCTTCGAGAACGTGCCCGGGCTAAAAAGTGCAAATAGAGGCGCTGCCTATAAAGCCATTCTTGAGGACTTCACGGAGTTGAAAATAAGATGGGAAGAAATTAAAAGATTAACCGGCAATCACTACCGTAGCACCTTGAGTAGCTATTCAATAGTATTTTCAGACATTGTGGACTCTGCATTCTTAGGAGTACCGCAGAAAAGAAAAAGGCTGATAGTGATTGGTGCTCGAGAAGACTTGCTTAGGCACTGCTCTCTTTTCGACTTGAAACAAGAAGCAGAAAGGGTTCTATTTGGGCGCGGTTCGCTTTTAGGAAGATATCCCCTGACTCCTCTTGAAGTTTTTGAGGGACTGCCGCTACCTGAGCTCGATCGCGAATACAAGGCCATTATGATGGAGTACCGCGACCTAGAGAAAGGGCTTCCAGAAGAAAGAATCCCCAGGTGGGAAAACTTCAAAAAACTCACCTTTGATGTAGTACGGGACTATTTAGCTCTCAACGATATAGCTGGAAATGACTCGAGGGAAGCAGACAAGGCATTCGAAGAGCATAGGGCTGTTTTAAAAAAACTGGGATATTACAACAGCAGAGTAGAAGGAAAATTCTTCTTGGATAAGAGCAACATCCTGCCCAATGAGAAGGAGGCGGTACTCGAGCGTTTGAAAATGATACCCCCCGGTGAAAACCACTCTTTTGTTAAAGGAACTCGGTGGGAGGTTGAAGGAAAAGGGATGAGCCTTATTTACCGCCGGCTTCATCCTCTTATTCCTTCTTACACCGTGGTGGCCTATGGCGGAGGTGGTACATGGGGCTATCACTATAAACGGGACCGGGGCAGACTGACCAACAGAGAAAGAGCGCGCCTGCAGACTTTTCCAGACTGGTTTCTCTTTTCAGGAAGCACATCGGAAATAAGAGCTCAAATCGGGGAAGCAGTGCCTCCCCTTCTCGGCGAGAAAATCGCTGAAGTTGTCAAAATAATTTTAACAGAGATTTCTGGGACCGGAAAATGAAAAACGATTTTGATTTAACAAACGAGGACTATATTAAATCAATAGAATTTGCCTTCAAGCTCTGGTACTCGGGCAAATCCAAGGGGGACTGGAGAAGTACTGGAACTACAAGGAGTCTCGGGCAGTATATTACTGATCACGCTGAGGGAAAATTAGCGGAAAAGGCTTTTGCATTGTTTTTAAAGGAGAACTTCAATATTGATGCTGTCCTCGATTTTGATGTTCACGAAGGCGCTTCAGCAACTGATGCAGGAGATGTGAATTTAATTAAAACAGGAAGCCAGAATATTCGGCCAGGATTAAAACTTGATGTTAAGTCAACAAAACCAAACTCGCTCTGGGCAGTGGTAGATGCGAAAGAGTTCAATAGCAGAGCTTATGATGCATATATCTGGGTCAAGGTGGCTCTTCCTTTAAATCATCTCGCCCCTCTGATTTTTAAAGCCCTTTGTAACAGAAATCTCGAGGATATTAGGAGCAAATTACCGCAGTTAGACAAAATAACCGCGCAAATAGTGGGTTTTGCATGGAGGTCTGAAGTCGAGTGCTGGGAAGTCAAACAAAGAGGAAGCACTATCTGTGATCCTACCACTCCTAAAAAAAGGCTTTTTACTGCGAAAACGACCAATAAACTTGCCCCCCTTACAAGGCTAAAAAATAAAGATCTCGACTGGGACGAACTGAGAAACAGACTAATAAATAACTAACAGTGGCCGAAATAATGCCTGCCGAATCTAAAGCTTTTTTTGCAAAGCTTCTTCTCAAATGGTGGGAGAAAAACGGAAGAAAATTCCCATGGCGCAATACCAAAGATCCTTATGCTGTTCTAATTGCTGAAATACTTTTGAGAAAAACCACCGCAAAGCAGGTAGAGAGAGTCTATAATTCCTTTATTAGCCGGTACTATTCACCAGATTTGCTTGCTGGAGCAGAGGAAGCTGAATTAAAAAAAATGCTCAAGCCTTTAGGGCTGGGCGGCCGCTCAAAACTCCTGATAGAGTTTGGAAAAGTCCTCGTAGAAAAGTTCAGCGGGACTGTTCCGGATAAAGCAGAAGATCTGATGAAGCTTCCAGGGGTCGGCTTGTATAGTGCTAATGCAGTGCTCAGCTTCATTTACGGTCAAAAAGTTTCTACCCTTGATTCCAATTTTATAAGGGTTATTAAAAGAGTTTTTGGCTTTACGTCCTCCAAAGCTAGAGCTCGAAATGACAAAAGGGCCTGGGAATTTGCCAACAGCTTGGTTCCAAAGGGCAGGAGCAGAGAATTTAACTGGGCCGTTTTGGATTTCGCTTCACTAGTGTGTAAGTCGCGCTCACCTTTATGTAGCCAGTGCATTCTTAAAAATTACTGCGTGTTTTTTGCTGACAGCAGAAAAATAGAAAAGTAAACTGAAATTCCTTGTTTTGGCATTTCCTTAATGAGTTGAGCACTGCGAATTCAAAGGAAAAAGAATAATATCTTTCAAAAAACTTCAAAGGGCTCGCCGGGTCGGCTGCGGCGAGCCCCCTCAAGCCCCTGAAGAAAACGCTTGCGCATTTCCTCCAGGGAACACCATCACGCCCCTGAAAAAGCTTCATCTTTTCCAGGAAACCTCGAAGGTCACCCACGCTTCCCTCTATTTTTAAAAACATGAGCGGAGCAGAAGCGGAGGAGAAGCGGAGAAGGTCCCAGACA
>QNUZ01000203.1 GCA_004347865.1 Archaeoglobi archaeon
CCCGCCCAGATCATGACTGCTCCGACTATGACTCCTGCCACGCTAGACACGATTGCGATCCAGTAGATCCATCCCAAGAACATTTCCAGCTTCTCTCCGAGTCCTGGCGGAGCCTGAGGCTGGATATTGACGATTTCTGCCCCAGCGCCGACTGCGGAGAAAAGCAGGGCCAGGACTGCCAGCAAGACCATTCCGCTCGACTTGAGGTATTTCTTCACACCTACCACCTCAATAAGGACTTATGTTTAAAAATGCGACAAATTGATCTGAAAATTCGGAGTTTCGGCTCGCTAATCTCTGAAAATTCAACCTATTTTCCATTCCGCGCCTGCGTACCTGGGTAGTTGAAGTCAAGGAGGAGCTGAACTACACAGCCATAGGACTGGTTGCGAGTTACAGGTACCTGTTCTACAAAATCCACGCCAGGCTTGCAAAGCCCATGATAATCTGCAGGATGGCAAGAAGCGAGCTAAAGGAGGCGACCTGGATGGAGCAGGGGACAGAGGTTGTTGAAGTGCAGTGAGATCACGTTCTGGAGAACTCAGCTTCATATGAGATTACGTCTCTGGTCGCTATTTTTTATGTTTTGGTTTCACAGATGGAGTTCAGAAGAAAAGCGCAAGGAATTCTTCTGCCTATCTACGAAATCAATTTCTAGACTACTGGCACCAGTTTCGAACTATAGGAGACTGCGAAAAGTAACACGGATATTTGGAAATCTCTATAAATAGTGAAAGCTATCAATCCCTATGTCCGAAAAACTTCCAGCATGCATAATTTTGACAAGTTCCCAGCGGTTTGAGGAATACGCAAAAGGAGAGTGCACAGTCTTCCACTTCCCTCCAAACCGAAACCCAAATGTCAAAAAACTGAGTCCTGGCAGTGTCTGCCTAATCCTGACCATGCCCTATCCGAGGGCTCCGAGGAGTGAGTGGGCTTTCGTTGGCGAGTTCACGGTTAAGGAGGTTAGATTAGTTGAGGGTGAAGAATTCAAGAAATACGCCTCCAAAGCCGTTGAAATGGAAGTTCCTTTTCCCGAGCCTGGAGAGTTCTCATGGATCATAGAATTCGAGAATTTGAGAGGGTATGAAAGAGCTGTAAAGCTATCGGAGTGTAATGACATCAGTACCTCGAACAGTCGAAAGCCCCTTAGCGAGTGGCTCATCCGTGGATTCTTTCTTATAAATCCCGAGGACGCTCCGAGTGTCGTGGAGGCGATTAGGAGGAAGGCTAAAGGAGAAGAACTCCGAGATCGCCGAGGAAGTGAAGAACCGTGTGTATCTTGCAAGGGAATGCCTTAACTTTTTGCGCCAGAAACTTCATTTTTAACTACCCCGAGTCATCACCTTCCCGAGAACCATTATCCTTTTTAAATCCATTAGCGCTCCTCAACAACCCTCGAAATCCCATCCACCTTCTCAACCCTGTACACGGTATCCGCCACTTCCTCCAGTTCCCTGTGATGGGTCACTATTATCATCTGGGGAATGGACGAACCCTCCCTGAAGAACTCCCTCATCATTCCGACCAGCTCCCGTCTCCGCTCCTCGTCGAGATGGGTGGTCGGTTCATCCATAATTACCGTCGAAATCCTCCCCGAAATCGCCTTAGCAATGGCCAAACGCAAAGCTATTGCAACAGCAACCTTCTCGCCTCCGCTGAGTGAGCTGAGCGGAATTACCTCCCCGCCCTTGATAACCGATACATCGAAGTCTTCCGTAACCTCGATGTCAGTAATGTCCAAGTTGAACTCCTCAACGTAACTCTTCGCAAACCCCGATATATCCGGAGCGGCCCTTTCTCTGAGAAGCTTCTGGACACCATCTCTTGAAAAGGCGGCTCTTACAGTTTCCAGATCTTTAACGAAGTTTTTAATCTTCTCCATTCTTTCAAGATCCTTCCCGAGTTCCGTTATGCGTTCACTCAATGATCTCTTTTCTTCCTCCTTTTTCTCCTTTAAATCCCTTTTCTCCTCAATTTTGGCCCTTAATCCAGAAACCTCGTTTCCGATCTCTTTCAGCTTTTTCTCGGCTTCGTCCAGCTTCTCCTTTCTGAAGTCTGTTCTCCTGATCTCATCCAGAATTCCGGCTTCTCTTTCCCGGGCACTCTTCAATTCAGCTTCTTTCGTCTTTTCTGCATTTTCCAGATCCGCAACCTGCAAGGCCAGCGCGTTTAGGCTGTCAAATCTTTCCTTAACCGTCCTCAGCCCTTCAAGCTCCCTCCTCGGATCTTCAGGCATGTAGCCGAGTTTGCCGACCAGCTCATCGCGCCCCCTCTCATGGGCCTCAATTTCTTCTCCGAGTTTTTCTATTTCCGAAATAACCTCCTCTTCGTCCCTCTCCATTTCAAGAGCCCTTTTTGCCGCTGTGTACCTCTCGTAGTACTCCCTCAGAGTCTTCAGCCTGTCTTCAAGCTCCTTGATCTCCTTCCGGACGTTTTCAAGCTCTCTCACTTTTGGCTCAAGCTCGTTTAACTCCTTTTTCAAGATTTCAATTCCGGACTTGTATTCCTCAAGCTTTTTCTGAAGCTCTAGCGCCCTGTCAACGTCCAGCTTCTGGATCTCACCCAACCTGGTATCAATCTCTCTTTTTCTTGCATTCAGCGCCTTCAGTCTGTCCTCAAGGTTTTTCAACTCGGACTTTATCTTTTCAATCTCCTCCTGGAACTCGCTCTTAACCCTCTCCCTGTGCTCGGGCGTCAGATCGCTCCTGCATACCGGACAAACGCTGGAATCTCCGAGTATTTCAAGGTACTCCCTGATCTCCTTCCTGCGACCATCGAGCTCTCCTTTTCTTTCCTTGCATTCCGATATCCCTCTTTCAATCTCTTCTTTTTCCTTTTGAAGCCTCTCCAGTTCGCTCTTCTTAGCCTCAGGCGAAATCTCTGGCAAGTACTCAAGAATTTTGCTCCTCAGCCTCTCAAACTCTGCGCTGTCGGAATTCAGCGAATTCTCCAGGTGTTTCAATTTTGCAGCCTTCTCCGCTTTTAGGTTATCC
>QNUZ01000204.1 GCA_004347865.1 Archaeoglobi archaeon
GATGTCCGAAATGCGGGCTGATCTACAACAGGGATCTCAACGCATGCATAAACATAGCCCGCAGGTTAATGAGATCTGCGGGATGGGGGAGCTGTGAGCCCCCCGAACCGGCAGATGAGGGGAAGGGCGTGAAGCCCTCTCTTAACGCCGGAAGCTCCCGAATTTAGTCGTGGAGTAGCTCACATGAAGGGGAGCTTAGAGCTCCCAATGGCTCCGAACGATTACTAGCTTATTTTCTAGCAACCGGCAAGCTCCTTAGCCAGTTTATATCGGGAAGATACAGCTTTCTGAGATCCTTAAGACCCACCCTGAGCATTGCAAGTCTTCCAATACCGAGGCCCCATGCTAAAACCTTCCCCTTAATCCCCAAAGGTTCTGTGACTTCCTTTCTGAATACTCCCGCTCCTCCAAGCTCCACCCAGCCAAGCCCTTCAACATAAACCTCCGGTTCAACGCTTGGTTCGGTGTACGGGAAATATCCTGGCCTAAAGCGCACATCTTCAAATCCCATCTTCGAGAAGAATGCTTTGAGCAACCCAAGGAGATGTTTAAAGCCAACATTTTTGTCGAGCACGACTCCCTCGAGCTGGTCGAATTCTGGAAGATGCGTTGCATCGATGCTTTCTCTTCTGTAAACTCTATCAATGCAGAAGGCCTTCTGCGGCGGTTCAGGGTTCATTGCGAGATATTTTATTGTAATGGCAGTAGTGTGCGTCCTCAAGACGAGCTGCTGCGCCTTTTTCAAGTCCCAAACTCCCTTCCATCCAGTAGAACCCGTTATCCAGCCGTTTTCATGGGTTTCCTTGACGTTTTTAACGTTCTCGTAATCGATCTCCTCATATCTATCAAGGTAGAAAGTGTCCTGCATGTCCCTAGCTGGATGATCCTGAGGCTGAAAGAGAGCGTCAAAATTCCAGAAGGAGAGCTGAACGTAATTTCCCTTTATTTCTCTGAACCCCATTTCAAGGAAGATCTTTCTGCACTCCCTTATTATTCTCTCGTAGGGATGGCTCTTTCCACCGTAGATTTCAGCAGAGGGAATTTTTATGTCGTACTTGGCAAATTGTTTGCCTTTCCAGCCACCGGAGATTATGAGTTCAGGGGTCAAATCTGAAATTGCCTCTTTTAATTCGAAATCCGCCTTTTTGATGAATTTCACAAGAAGGGATTTTTCTTCGCGCCTCTCGATCAGCTTCCTCTTTTCAAGCAACCCAATCAGATTCTCTTCAATCTCTTCTCCCCTTTCAATTCTCTCCAAAGCCTCTCTTTCAACAATTTCAGGTTTGGACTTGAGCTTTATTTTTCCTCCTTCAACCTCCAGCACGTTTTTTCTCTTCAGCCAGCCTACTGCAATCTGAAATTCCTCTCCCAAAATGGATTTCAGCTCATCGATCCTATCAACTTGTGAGAGAAGTCCTAAAAGTTTCTCCTCGGGAAACCCCTCTTTCAGGTATCTTCTGCCCTCTTCAGTAAGGTAATATCTAATCTTCTTAACTTCGGAGGTCTCAACGTACCCCTTTTCCTGCAAAAGGAAAACCGCTTTCATAACTGCGTCTCTGTTCATCCTTGCAAGCTGTGAGAGTTCGTCTAAACTGTAAACTTTCCCAACTTCAGCGCAGCGTAAGACCTCTGCCTCGATTTTAGAAAGCATATCTGCAGTTTGCGAAAAGTTTTAAAGTATTTCTACTCAATTATTTAAGGTGAGGTTATGGAGAAAATTCCTGAACTCGTCGAGAAACTTAAGGGTGGTGAAATAAAACCTTCCGAGCTTGTTGAACACTGTTTTGAAACGATAAAGAAGCTGAACCCGAAAATAAATGCATTTGTTACTTTAAATCCGAATGCGGCTGAAGAAGCTAAAAAAGCAAAAGATAAACCGCTTGCTGGACTGCCTATTGCGGTTAAGGACAATACGGACACCAAGGGTATAAGGACTACATACGGCTCAAAATTACTTGAAAACTACATTCCGACAGAGGATGCAGTTTTCGTCGAGAGACTGAAAAAGGCCGGTGCTGTTGTTATTGGAAAGACAAATATGCCGGAATTCGGACTAATAGCATACACCGACAACGTAATTTTTGGTCCGACAAGGAATCCATGGAATTTGACCAGAACTGTGGGCGGTTCGAGCGGTGGAAGTGCTGCTGCGGTCGCTTCGGGGATGGTACCCATTGCAACGGGAAATGATGGTGGGGGAAGCATACGAATCCCGGCATCTTTCTGCTCTCTTTATGGACTAAAACCGACCACAGGACGAATCCCTTGGTATCCCTCTATACCCGTATTTGTTGGAATGAATAGCGAAGGTTTTTTAACAAATTTTGTTGAGGATACCGCTTTTATGCTTGATTTCGTAAAAGGGCCTGATATCAGGGACATAAACTCACTCCCGGATGACGGAAAAAGCTATTACAAGAGTCTTGAGGATCCCATAGATAGAGTGAGAATAGCCTTCTCACCCAATTTAGGATATGCAACTGTGGATCCTGAAGTTGAAGAGGTTGTCAGAAAAGCTGCTTTCAAGCTCGAAAAGGTCGGAGAGGTTGAGGAGGTAAAGGTCAACGTACCGTGTCTGGAGACAGAACTGACTCTCAAAGTTGTGTTGGAGTTCACATCATTCCTTTCTGACAGGATTGAAGACTGGAAAAAGGTGGCTTTTCCACCTTATCTGGGTTTCCTAGATATAGCCGAGTCTTTCACTTACAGGGAATACATAAAGATAGAAGAGAGAAGGATGGAACTCTGGAAAGCTCTGCGCAAGATTTTCGAAAAATACGATTTCCTTATAACACCAACAACTGCCGTTAAACCGTTCGAGCTCGGAAGAATAAACCCAGATGAAATATCTGGGGAACCAGCAACACCTATAGGCTGGATGCCGTTCACTTATCCGTTCAATTTCACAGGATTGCCCGCTGCATCAATTCCTGCAGGTTTCAGCAGAGATGGTCTTCCC
>QNUZ01000205.1 GCA_004347865.1 Archaeoglobi archaeon
AACGATTATCGCCTGAACAGCTTCAGCCTTTGTAGGATCAGTTCCACTTATGAAGTTCGTTGCCCACCTTATTCGATCATTTGGATCACTTAGATTATAGCCACTTGCAGCCATCGCCACAATCTTTGCAACTATGAACCCCTCCGTATCGCTGGTAAAGTTCTTGTCTTGGGTTAAATCGAAGAACTTGACTCCGCATGAATCCTGATCAAACGTCGTGTAAGGTCCAAAGTTTCCCGCACCCTGGAGAGTTGCAAGTGTCGTCACTACCATTGTCGAATTAGAGGGGTCAACCCAAACCCAACTGCCGCCTGTACAGTTTGCTATGTAAAGATTCGGAGTGCCATTCTTCGACCAACCAGTGAGGAATACCATCACATAGTACATGTCAGACCCGCTCATTGAGTATTTTAGCTCAACCTGGTCGCCGAGGGCTGCCGTCATCGGCGTTGCGCTTATACTTACCTCAGGTTTTCCTGCTACAGGTTCCACTTTTAGTATAACGGAATTATTGTCAGATAGATAACTGCTGTTAAATACGACCACGTAATAAGTACCAGCCTTTATTCCTTCTGTAGCTGTATTTATCTCAAAGGTCATCTGAGATCTACTTGTATCCAAGGAACCGATCCATTTGTAATTGTCTGGATCCAAGTAGTAGGCTATATCACTAGTTGGCTGGACCGTGTTTTCATATTTACTCCATTCGTAGATACCCACATACCTCGAACCATATATGTTTGGATCTGGTACTTCGTAGTATACCACGATCTTTACTGTTTCACCGTAGGTAACGATCCCATCGTCATCCAAGATCTTCATTGAGTTGATGCCTAACTCTGGAACACTTATTGGTCCCGGATTTGGATTTGGCTGGGCCATCGCTGGCGTCGCTAACATCACTAACAACATCAATCCTATCAATCCATACTTTTTCATCCTCTCACCCTCCTTCCGCATTTTCGTTCACTTCCTACTATATAAATCCTGCGATTTAGCGGACGGAGTATACCTTTCGCTACCCCGCCGCCAAAAGCTTTGTTTAGTTACAAGTATTTAAGCTTTTTGCATAATAGTGATATATTTTTCTGCATTTGACGAAGTACGTGCTGTCAGGTTCGGGGGACCTGCAGCTTTCCCATCCCCGCTCTGAAAGACGGGTTTTCAGTTATAAGACTCGATACTGGAGTGCGAAAAGTTTTAATTCCGCTTTCAGAATCCAATATATGGAATTCCTCAAGAAAAAAGCTCTTCGCTTCTACTCAAAGGCCATCGAAAGCTTTGAAAAAGAAGAATTCGACTTTGCGATGCTCTTCCTAGAGCAGGCAATTCAGCTCGGATTAAAATTCGTGATATCGAGAAAATATGGAGAGATACCAAAGACCCACAGCCTCAAGCTTCTTTTCGAGCTAGCCGAAATGAAGGACTTCTACATTGAGAATGCTGACACCTTAAGAGAGATAGAACTTGCATATACTGCCTCAAGATATTTCGATGTGGAATACTCAAAGAACACCGTAGAAGGCTGCCTTAAACTTGCAAAGAAATTTCTCGATTCGATATGATGAAATACTACGAGATGCTCAAGAAGAACGGGGATTTCTTCGCCAAAGCCTTCGATATCGCAAGGGACGTGAAGAAAAGGGCAAGAGAGCTTTTCAGAGAATGCGAGGTATTCATTGTCGGAAGCTTCGCACGGGGGGATCACAAACTTTCCTCAGATCTGGACATACTGATTGTCTCAGACTCGATTCCTGAGAGACTCAGATTCGAGGAATACTGTGAAATCGTGAAAAAGATTGCAGAAGATCCCAGAATAAACATTCATCTGCTCAGCAGGTCAAAATTCCATGAATATGAAAGTCTATATAGGGAAAGAATAGAGGTTTAAGAACTGAAAAATTTCAGCAATACCAAATTGCAGAAAAGCTTAAATCATTCAAATTCTCATCTTATTCAGGATGCCCAAAACTGTAAAGGATCTGCTGATAGAGATCAGAAATACAAGCGAACTGATAATAGACCTTGCCTACTCTTCGGTCCTATATGACGTGGAGGACGTTGCAGAAGAAGTTCTCGAACTGGAAGCGAAGTTCATCGATCTAATAAAAGAGATCAGAAAAAAGGCTGCGCTTTCCGTTAGGAATATAAGGGATGCCGAGCGAATTGTGTCCGTTCTGCAGATCGCGGCAGCAGGACAGAAGATGAGCAGCGCTGCAGGGGATATCTCGTCGCTTGTGCTCAGGGGCTACAAACTCCCGAAGAACGTCGTTAACCTCATCCTCACTCATTCGGAGGAGACAATTCTCAAGGTCAGGGTTCCTGATAATTCCCCCATAGCGGGAAAGACGCTGGGGGAGGTGATGTTCCAGAAGGTCACGGGAATGAGGGTAATAGCAATAAAAAGGGATCTCGAGTGGATTTTTGACGTTAACAGGGATACAAGGATAATGAGGGGCGATGTGCTATTTGTCCGGGGGGATCCGAACAGCGTTCCGAGGCTTTACGAATTTGTTCTGAATGAAGCGAAGGAGATAGGCATAGCAACCGAGCTCGAAATTCCTGAACTTGACAGAGCAGTCGATCTGCTCATAGAGATGAAAAACCTCTCAGAACTTGCCGTGGATCTGGCCTACTCCTCCCTGATATACGGAAACGAGGAGGTCGCCCTGGAGGTCGTTTACATCGAGAACGTGTTGGACAACATGAAGTTCGAGGTCGAGAAGCTGATTTTAAGCGCGAGCAGAAAGTTTGAGGATCCATCGATCCTGATTCCGATAATAGAAATAGTTCACTGCTCTGAACGGATTGCGGATGGCGCTAGGGAGATTGCAGAGGTTCTGCTGAACAGAATGGAAGTTCCCGAGATATTCAAAGAGGCAATGCGGAGAACCGGAGAAATACTCATGATGGTGACCGTGGGCGAGAATTC
>QNUZ01000206.1 GCA_004347865.1 Archaeoglobi archaeon
AGATATTTTTCAATTTTTACGTATCATTTAACTTTTTGAGGACATTTCAAGTCAAAAAAACACCCCCAATGTGCAAAAACAAAAGTTATAAATACCGAATGCCTCATAATTTATTATGGCTTCAGTGTATGGAGAAAATATTAAAGATGTGGACATTTCAAAGATTCCAAAACCCTGGCTGAAGTTCTACGACAAGGGCGTCAAACCGCACATCGATTACCCGCTGATACCGCTTTACAAGATTTATGAAAACAACGCAAAAAAATTCCCTGACAAAGTAGCCTTCGATTTTCTCGGGACTAAGCTGACATTCAGACAGGTCGACGAGTCCTCGAAAAAAGTTGCGTTTTTTCTTTACGACCTAGGTGTGGAAAAGGGGGACAGGATTATAGTAGGTCTTCCAAACACTCCGCACTTCTCAATTGTCGCTAATGCCGTTTTAAGGGTAGGAGGAATAATGGTTCAGTGCAACCCCATATACTCGTCAAGGGAGCTCAGACACATCATCAAGGACAGTGGAGCTGAAATAATGTTCGCTATAGAGAACATGTATCCGAACTTGGAGCCCATTGTGGCAGAAGGTGCCTTCAAGAAGCTAATTATCTGCAGAATTGAGGATTATCTAAAATTCCCCCTGAACATCCTCTTCAAAGCATTCGTTAAAAAGAAGAAGGTAGGGGACATAAAAATTGAGCCAAGAAGCGAAATAGTGAACTATCCAGAATTAATGAAATACCCAAAGTCCGAAAAAGTCGCGGAAATAGATCCAAAAAATGATGTTGCGGTTTTCCAGTACACCGGTGGAACTACAGGGTTGCCAAAAGGTGCCATGCTCACCCACTACAACCTAGTCGCTAACGCGCACCAGATTGCCAGCTGGGACCCAAAGGCAAGTTCCAGCGATGTTTACCTCGGCGCATTGCCAGCTTTCCACAGCTATGGTTTCTCGATGGCAAATGCAGGAATTTTACTTGGCGGTAAAATAATTCTGGTTCCGGATCCGAGGGACTTCAAGATGTATCTAAAGCTCATTCAGAAGCACAGGGTTACAACATTCCCTGGAGTCCCGACCATGTATATAGCACTTCTACAAGACCCGGACATCAAGAGATACAATCTCACCTCTCTCCGAGCCTGCATAAGCGGTGCAGCACCGCTTCCAGTTGAAGTTAAGAAGAGATGGGAGGAGGTTACGGGAAGCAAACTCGTAGAGGGCTACGGCTTGAGCGAGGCTTCTCCTGTCACGCATGCAAATCCGCTATACGGGCAGAATAAAGCGGGCAGCATAGGATTGCCGTTCCCTGACACACTAGCCGTGGTCGTGGACGACGACGGAAACATACTGCCTCCGGGAGAGGTAGGGGAGCTCGCGGTATACGGGCCACAGGTTATGAAGGGCTACTGGATGATGGAGCGCGAAACGGAGAAGGTTCTGATTAACGGCTGGCTTCTCACGGGCGACATGGCAAAGATGGATGAGGAGGGATACTTCTACATAGTTGACAGGAAGAAGGACCTGATCATCGCCGGAGGTTACAACATATATCCGAGGGAGGTTGAGGAGGTGCTTTACGAGCATCCGGCTGTCAGCGAGGCTGCCGTCATCGGTGTGCCCGATCCGTACAGGGGCGAGACAGTAAAGGCCTTCATACAGCTGAAGCCGGAATACAAGGGCAAGGTGACGGAGCAGGATATAATAAACTTCTGTAGAGACAAACTTGCCCCCTACAAAGTGCCAAAGCTTGTGGAGTTCAGGGATGAGCTGCCGAAGACGCTAGTAGGAAAGATCCTGAGAAGGGCTCTGAGAGAGGAGGAGTTGAAGAAGAGGGGAAAATGATCAAACTCCTCCTATTTTTCTTATAAAATCGATGTCCTCTCTTGTGATTCCCCTTATAGCTAGAAGAGCCGCAGAGTAAATCACAATTGAGAGTGGGACTATCAGAAGCATCGAGTTAAAGTTCCTGGCTACTAAGAACATTAAAATCGCACAGAGTAGCGGTTTTGCAATATAACCCAACTGCGGACGGAGTTCAAATTCTCTTAGACCTATGTAAGCCAACACGAACCAATAAAAAATATGGGATAAGACTGTTGCAATAGCCGCTCCTGCGATGCCGAGGATTGGGATCAACAGATAATTCAGAATTACGTTTAAAATCATCGATACCATTACAGGATAGAAATAAAGATCAGGTCTCTCTTTTCCGCTGAAAACGCTGCCGTAGATTCCAAAAGCCGGTGAAATGAGTAGAACGCTGAGAACCTGCAGGGCCAAAAGCCCCGGGAGATATTCATCGCCGTAGGCAAAGATGAGTAGATTCTGGGATATGAGACCGAGTCCAAACGCTGAGGGAATGCAAAGAGCAGAGGAATACTTAAAGGCTCTAGCAAAGGCTCTGCTCAAGTCTTCACCTTCAAGCTTCACAAATACAGGCATCAAAACTGTCGGAACTGAGATCAGACCTAGCACCGCCCCCACTATGCTGAATCCTGCCCTATAGTAAGCCACGTCTTCAGAGCTCAGAAAGTAACCTATCATCACCATATCCACGTTCGCATAAATCGTAGCCGGAACCGAAAGAAGGGCCGTGAAGAGTATAAATCTCACGATCCTGTCCGTATCCACCCTTACTTTGCTTGAAAAAAGAAACCGATATTTTCTGAGGGCATAATTTAGGATGAAGAAGAAGGTAACAATGCTAGAGATAACGACAGCGATAACTGCTCCGAACAGAGAGAAACCCAAGATGACCAGCAATACCGTTAAAAAAAGCTTGCTAATACTCGAAACTGAACTATTCAAAAAGTCTGCTTTAAAGTCATTCATGGCGTTTGCCATCCCGAGCAGCAAGGAATTAAAGGAAGTGAAGAAGAGATAAAGGCTCAAAAGTCTCAATAGATCTGAAAT
>QNUZ01000207.1 GCA_004347865.1 Archaeoglobi archaeon
CGTTAAGGCATGGGCTATATTCATATCGCATATCTGGGCTTTCCTCTGCAAGGGAACGCCCCCAAGACTTTGCCCATTCATCCCAGAGCTAAAGCTCTGGGTTTTCTGGGCACCAATTTTTATAAGCATTGCAACCCTTTGATTTGAGCCTCATAGCTCAAACCCCATGAGATCTTGAGCTATAATCGCATCGAAATCGAGAAATTCGAGAATTTTATCCTTCTGCGCCAGCGTCATTGGATATAGATGGGTTAGATAAATTCTTTTAGCCTTGCAATAGCTGAGGCACTCCTTCAAATTCTCTGGAGTTGTGTGAAAGTCAGCCCTGTAACCAAAGGGGAGGGAAAGCTCGTGAATCATCACTTCGCACTCCGCAGACATTAATTCTTGGAAGGCCTTTGTATCTCCGCTGAAGGCCAAGACGTTCTCAAAAACATAGGCTCTGCTTTCGATAGAGTGGATCGTTTGTACGGTGTTCACAACCAGCTCTCCGATTCTGAAGCTGCTTTCTTCGCTTATTCTAAACTTCAGCTTTCCTCTCAAGTAAGGATAAGCGTTCAGCATGCTTTCCAAGAAATTCTTCGTTCCTTTTGGACCATAAATATCGAGTTTTTCACCGTCCATAAGCCATCTCGCCTTTAGAAGGTTCACAAGATCTCCGTTATGGTCCAAATGGTTATGTGTAATGCATACCGCATCAATTTCCGTTGGATCGACTCCAAGCGCCTCAAGTCTCAAAAGTGCTCCAGGACCGATATCCAGAAGTACCTTCACATTGTCTTCGACCAGTATGGAGCTCTGAGCCCTTTTCTCGCATGGAACGGAGACGCCTGTACCGAGAAACGTGACCCTCATATTCTAATACCCAAAAAGTCCGCAAGCTTATCCAGAATCGGTGCAGATAGAACTTCCTCTCCCTTCAAAATTCTGAATCCCTCTCTTATTTTCAATCCCACGTTTTTCCCCAAGGCTTGGTAATTCGAGATTGCAAAGTCGGCCACGGCTTCTTCTGGTTTGGTGTGTTTCCTGAACTCGAAGGCCCACCATCTCCCTCCCTCTAAGAATGGCTCAAAAATCCTTTCCTTTGAAATAAAGTTCTTCGAGTTCTCGTAATCCTCAAATTCCGGACCAAGTCTTCTCGTTATCCTCGAAAGTTCCTTAACTTGGCATTCAAACAATAGATAACATTTCTCTGAAGCGAAATAGGTAAAACGGAGGGGCATGAATCCCTCCCTGCGAAGCATCTCGTATATCTTCCTTCCGGCCCTCTCAAGCTGCGGATAAAGGTTGTCTTCCACTATGTCTGGCCTTTCGAATTCTAAAGCGAAGATCTCGGTCCCTCTGATACCCATGGCCTCCCTTATCGCATTATCCGGCACCTTCCTCTCTTTTCGGATGAAGAAGTCGAGCGAAGGTCTTTCGAAGAAGAGCCTTGCCAAATGCACGAACTTTCCCAAGTTGTCTAAGCTTAAGTTTGCTGCGACGTTTCTTCTATCGTCCACAGGGTCAACAACAAAGAAAAACTCACCATTTCGCACCTCTCCCTTTTTTGGATCTAAAACTGTTCTTCTAGTCCAACTCCTTGCATTCCTAAGGCATTCGATAAAAGAGCCGTAGAAGACTATCAAAAGCTCGCAGAGATATCCAGAAAATCCCCTTACCCTATACTCAGCTCCATAAATCCCGTTTGCTTTTAGAAAGAGCTTAAGCAGTCTGATATCGTTTTCCTTTCCTTTAACCCTCTCTTTAAGCCATTCATGATGGAACGGGGTTCTATCTACCGCAGATATTATCCTGTCGGCACTCTCAACCTTGTAGCATGGGACTAGATCGAAATCAACTCCCAGAATCTCCCCATGAACGTAAGGATGTTCCGCATACCTTAGCTCGTATTTCTCAAAGACTTGCTTTCCGAGCTGGATTATTTTCTCCTCGAGCTCTTTCTTGGATAGCTCAGGGGAAAAGAGAACAAAGACGTCAATTTCAAGATTTCCCCGAATCCAGGTATTTCTGGCGTAGCTGCCAACTAACAGAAATTCAACATTAAACGGCTCAAGTCTCTTTTTCAGCTCTAACTCTGCCAATCTGGCTCTCTGGACTTCCTCATCGCTTGGTACGGCAAGTTTTAACGCTTCTTTCAGAATTTCATCCATCTTTGCCACCGAAAACATAAACATCTTTGTATACAGGCCCTGAAGGCTTCAAGATGCTCTGCTTTAGCCTGAAGTCTTTAACGAACATTTCACCAAAATTCGCATCTTTGAAATCATCCAAATATTTTTGTAGCTCCGGAATCCTGTTTTTAACCCTCGCAACTGTGACATGGGCCTCGAATGATTTGTCCCTCTCGTAACCGAGCTTTTTCAACGCCAGATAAACATCTTCTGCAAGTCTGATCATCTTATCCTTTCCTTCATCAATCCCGACCCACAAAACCCTCGGATCACCCCTATTCGGGAATCTGCCAATTCCTTTCAGGGTTATTTTGAAGGGTTCGAATTCAACCTGCGATAGAGTGATCTGGATATCTTTCAGCTTTGCTTCTGGAACTTCTCCCAAAAACATCAAAGTAGTGTGCAGATTTTCTCTCTCAACAGTCTTCAAACCCTTGAGCCTAGAAAGCTGGACGAGCACAGGTGAAAGATTTTCTCTGATTTTTTCGTCCATATCTACTGCAACGAAGAGCCTCATTTGTTCTCTCTACGCTTCGAAAGTTTAAAAAATTTTAGCCAAAGTGAGCTGCTCCACGACTGAAGTCGGGAGCTTCCGGCGTTAAGAGAGGGCTTTACGCCCTTCCCCTCGTCTGCCGGTTCAAAAGCCAAGCTCCCTCATCCCATGCCTCTCGTTAAGGCATGGGCTATATTCATATCGCATATCTGGGCTTTCCTCTGCAAGGGAACGCCCC
>QNUZ01000208.1 GCA_004347865.1 Archaeoglobi archaeon
CGGCACCTATCCCTGCCAGTCCCACAGCCAAGCCAGCTCCAATTGCTGCACACCCTTTTATGAAGGCCTCATCACTAATCATTGCCTCAACCATTTTCTATTCACCTCCTTCCTCCTCCACAAACTTTTTAATCCTGCCAAATGGCGAATATTCCCTCCCACCACCTTCAAAAAACTTTGTGAAAAATTCTACATAATGCAATCGAAGCGACTGCAAGCCAGGGTCTAGTATTCCAAGTAAGAAGTTTCCAAAGTGTCCTATAAGCATTATAACAATCGCCAGAGGCAATATTGCCATCCCCGGTTCCAGACCGATTTTCAGCGACAGATAGTTGACGACAAAGGCTATATAAACCGATGAAAGTCCAATGGCCAGCAATCGTGCATAGCTTATGATCTGTCCGAACCATGTCAGTAACTCGACAGCCATTATCGCTCCGAAAATACCCATTTTTGGAATTTCAGCCTTCAGAAAGATCACAAGCCACAGCAGAATCAAAGGCAAACTTGCTAGGTAGAAGTAGTTGAATCCAGCCTGCCAGCCATCTACGAGACCTGGAATTGGTAGCGGAACTGCCCTAGCCTCGGATACGGTGTTCCCGTAGACAAAAAGATTCTTTGGAAATATCTCTCCAAATCCGTTTGGTGGTGGAGAAGTGAAAATTCCAAGGTTGTAAGAAAAGCCAAATATAAGACAAACAAGACCCAGAACCCCGAATATCCAACATCCCTTCTCAAGCAAAGCCTCTTTAAGGCCATGTTCCACGTAAACATTGTAAAATCCCATCGAGAAGCCCCATACCATTTTGAACATTCCTATCAGGAGAACAATGAAAAGCAGAGCTTTAACTCCAAACTCTTCAACCCTATCAAAAAGCGGATGCCCATGGTTAAATCCATAAATCCCAGCAATTAAATCGCCGATGAAGTGCACTTCGTTTGGATTTTCTGTTCCAGGAATTCTGAACGGCCCAAAGAACTCCCCGTAAATAAAGCCGAAGATAATGGAGGAAATTCCACACGCAAGCCCAATGTTAAGCAGTTTCTGCCAGCCCTCAGTTTTGAATATCGTTTTTAGATACAGGGAAACAATTGTGATCAGCAAACCATAGCCCATGTCTCCCAGCATCAAACCGAAGAAAAGCGGGAAAAATATCGCCATCAAAATTGTTGGATCTATCTCCTTATACTTCGGGATTGCGTACGTCTTTGAGAGTACCTCAAAGTTCTTTGTAAATCCGGGGTTGTTTAGCTTAGTGGGTGGAAGTTCATGATCCTCAAATTTGAGCTGTTCTACCACCATGCCCTGACTTTCGAGTTCTTTCTTGAATTCTTCAAAATTTTTAGCTGGAACGTAGCCAACAACAACAAAGGTGTGCTTTGAGGTTAAAGTTCTAAGCGGTAGCTCAGCTTTTTCAACTTCAGAAGAAAGATACTCCTCGATCGCCAAAATTAGCTCAGCCTCTTTTAATTTTAATTCTTCTATTTCCACTTCGATCTTCTTTTTCTTCTCAAAAAGCTCTTCCTTCTTCTTTAAGAGCTCCGAAGTTCTCGACTCGTAATCCACATCAGGTACAGCAATTTCTTTGTATCCATAACCTTGCAGAATCCTGTAGACTTCATCACCGTGCTCGGCCCTCACGAAAAGGGCCATCACGTACTGTTCGCCGAATTTTTTGATAATCAAATCAAAATCCAAAGTTGCTTTCTCTATATCCTTGCTGGGATCTGCTTTTACAAATCCTACAAAACATCTCAAGCTTTTGTAACCCTTCAAAAGATTTGGAGGGATTTCCAGAACCTTCAGCGGTTCCATTGCCGATAACTCTGCCTCTATGGACTTAAGACTGTCATTTATTCTCTTTAGCTCCTCTATTCTATTACCTATCTTCTCCTGGTATTCCGAAAGTTTCATGCTCAACTTCTCTTCGATCTCTCGTCTTTTATATTTCCTTTTTACCATAAGCTTTGTCGGATCAAGTTTTAAATGAGAGATATAGCTCCTGAGCTGGAGCAAACTTCTCGAAAAATGTCCTGCTTTATCCATTGGCGTCCCGATTTTGAAGTAATCGGTTTCCTGAGGTGTCTCTATGTGAAGTAAATTCATTCTGTACAACGTTTCAGAAACCGTGCTTAGCTTATCTCCAGCACCCACTACTGCAACCTTAATCATTTTTTCAGGCTTAAGCATGCTCCACCATCCTTAGGAACTCATTATACAAGACATTTACAGCCCTATCGATATTACTTCTACCGATTTTCTCAAAACTCTCTATTTCCTTCAGCTTTTTGGATTTTATCTCCCCCTTTTCTTTTTCCACAGATTCCCTGATCTTCCTTAAGATCTCCCCTCTAAGCCTATTCGCTTCTACGGTTGCATCATCGATGATTTTCTTTGCTTCGATTTTAGCATCCAAAATCAATTTTTTTCTCTGTTCCTCAGCTTTCTTAAGCGCTTCATCAACTTTCGCTTCAGCATCCTTAATTTTCATGAGAATTTCTGTTTTTTCCATGCTAACCACCCTAAGCGAAGCTTAAGACCAAAAAAGCCGATAACCGAAGTATATTTAAGCTTTAGCTTTCTTAACTCTGAAATCTAAAATCATCCAATTATTTTTGTGCATGAATTATTCCGCCTTTAAGGGCGGACTTCTGGTGTTAAGGGGATTTACGCCCTCCCATCATCTGCTGGAACTTCCTTAACCCCCCGGCCCTGAACCCTGAAGGGCGAGGTTTTTCAGTTATAACTCGGAACAAAATTTTAAAGATTGGCCGACAATCCCACGGTTAAAACCGTAGGCTTTCTTGTCGATTTTCATGTAACTAATCTTGCACCTTCCCTTTCGACGATGACAGTATGTTCCCATTGGCTCACAAAACCTCCCGAAACTTCAGATAGTA
>QNUZ01000209.1 GCA_004347865.1 Archaeoglobi archaeon
CGAAACTGAACTATTCAAAAAGTCTGCTTTAAAGTCATTCATGGCGTTTGCCATCCCGAGCAGCAAGGAATTAAAGGAAGTGAAGAAGAGATAAAGGCTCAAAAGTCTCAATAGATCTGAAATTGGTTTATTAAATACATTAGCAAGAAAATCCGATAAAAAGAAAAGTGCCGAAGCAACCAAAACAGTCAGAAGCAATTTTAGGTTTATCAAAAAACGGGCATATCCCCCGGCAAGCCCGTAGTCTTCCAATTTCATTGCATCCGCTATGTATCTCGTTGCAGCACTTCTTATTCCCAGATCGGTAAATACGGAGACTATTGCAACTGTTGAAATTGAGAGGGAATAGAGACCAAACAACTCGGGCTTTAAAGCCCTTGCAAGAAATATTACCGTAACCAGACCAGCCAAATTAGCCACTAATGTGGAGGAACTGCTGTAGAGTACGTTTTTCAATACCTGCTGTGCGAGCACAACCTAGCTAATGCTCATGCTTTAAAAACTCACCTCCTTCTCAAGGCTATCCTTGCTCATATCAGTAGAATAGACAGAAAAATGCAGTCCGGAAATGTCTCAAAGATCGTGATCGAAAAGCTTTACAATGTCGATTCAATCCCGCATCGCTAAAAATGCGAGTATCCGCGAAATTCTAAGGCCTTTCTGCCCAAAAATACACCGTTTCCCTCCTCAACTCTACCTATCTCGAGTCCTATCTCGCTCTCCTCTGCAGCAAAAAGAAGCTCGTAATCCCCACCACCATAAAGAAAGAGCTCTAAAGCCTTTTCTTTGTCAACATATTCCGTTAAATGAGATAAATCGATCTCTGGGTCTATCACAACCTTAACTTTGCTCTCTCTAGATAGTAAATGGGCTGATACTGAAAGACTATCGCTTATATCCGTTATCGCATTTGCGAAAATTGCAATCTCCAGACCTTCCTCAATTCTGGGCTCAGGAGTGTAAAGCTTATCAGCATATGGCAGCTCCTCTCTCCCAAATCCTTTTTTTAGCATTTCAAGGCATAGCTGGGCCTTACCAAGGGGGGCTGTTATGAAAAGCCTGTCTCCAGGCTTTGCTCCAGCCCTCGTTATCACCTTCCTTGCCGATCCAACCGCAAAGCCTGAGATCGTAAGAACCGGAGAAAAGTCTATATCGCCTCCCGCTACCTTAACGCCAAATTTATCGGCCCATTCCTTAATCCCAATCATAATTTTCCTGAAAAGCTCTTGGTCCGCATTCTTCATGGAGATGGAATTAAGAAAAACCAAAGGCTTTGCCCCGCTCCCAGCCAAATCCGAAAGCGTAACCGCTACTGCCATTTTCCCGAATTCTTCTGGTTTCATGAATTTTGGAAAGTCGGTAATTTCATTGACCGTATCGCATGTAAAGACTAGAAACTCCGAACCATATCTTAGAAAGGTCGCATCATGTTTTCCAGCAGGAACATCCAGGGCTTCCCGGCCAAAAAGCTCCCCCACAATCTCAAGAAGTTCGAACTCTTTCATATTCCGAAAGGATTTTGCTCGTTACATAAAGGCTTGAGTAACTCTCCTTCCCTAGGCTAACAGCTCTGAAGCTACCTAGCGCTCTAAGCGTATCTTCAAAAAATTCGCCGTGAGCAAATGCACCTATGCAGATGGCAACTTCGCCTTCTATAACTTCAGGACTGAACTTCTCTCCTTTTTCGCTCAGAAGAACAACCTTCTTGCCTTTAACGAGCTCGGAAAGGGTTAAGTCAAGTATCTCCATTAACCTCTTATCTCCGCTCTCTATCGTTCTCTCCTTAAAGAGGGTTTCCATCAAACCCACAAAACGGTTGTAGTTTCTTGGCAACCTCGTGTCGCTCGAAACCCTTATGATCATCCCATTTATCGTGTGGACGTAAACTTCAAAACTCTTTCTCAGCGGAGAATCGAGGAGTAGCAGAAGGCAGTGGTGCAAAATGTCAGGTCTTCCTCTTTTCTCCCTGAACCTGAGCCTATCCATCGCTGAATGGTGCTTCGAGTCGTCGAGCAAGATCTCTTCAACCCTTTTCTTTCTCCTTCTGGCATCTGAGATGACCGCAGAATGGTTCCTGATTTCTGGCGGGACCAACTCAACTCCTGCCTCAAGAAAAATGAAGCGGTCCATAATTCGGACTATTCCAAAGGTGAGCTGCTCCACGACTGAAGTCGGGAGCTTCCGGCGTTCCCCTCATATGCCGGTTCAAAAGCCAAGCTCCCCAATCCCATGCCGTTAAGGCCATATTCATATCGCATATCCGGACTTCCCTCTGCAAGGGAACATCACCAAGACTTCTTCAACGCAGAATTATTTTAACTTTGCCCGTTCATCCCAGAGCTAAAGCTCTGGGTTTTCTGGACAGCTATTTTTATAAAAAATTTTGGATGTTCGAACCCTCCACTCCCTACCAGAATTAACACACAAAAGACCGAGAATTTTCAAGGTCCAAATCTTCATAATTCCTAATTTCCAAAATTTAACGCTGGGGGTGGGATTCGAACCCACGCGGGCAAAGCCCAACAGCTTAGCAGGCTGTCGCCTTACCACTCGGCAACCCCAGCAGCAGAAATTTTATTATCATCCGAGTTATAAGGTTTTCTCGACACCCTAGATAACCACTAAATTCTGATATTTTTGATTGGCCAAAATTACCAGATCTTCTACAACTGAAAGCCTCCCACCTCAGGGCGGGGACGGAAAAAGCTTACTATGATTGCAACCCTAGGTTTACCTGTGGAGAATCTCAACAAAACAGAAATGGAAGATATTTTTCAATTTTTACGTATCATTTAACTTTTTGAGGACATTTCAAGTCAAAAAAACACCCCCAATGTGCAAAAACAAAAGTTATAAATACCGAATGCCTCATAATTTATTATGGCTTC
>QNUZ01000021.1 GCA_004347865.1 Archaeoglobi archaeon
AGCGATACCGTTATTTTTAAGTCTGCAACTACGACCGAGCTCGACAAAAAGGTCGCAGAGGAGCTTGCAAAAATAGCAGAAATAGAAGATATGATCAAATTTGGAATAGAAGTTAAGGCGAAGTTATCGGAACTCACAGGGATGTCTGCGAAGGAGATAGTGATGAGGGACTTCAAGGACTTTGTAATGGGTGGCAAAAAGGTTGGAATAGGCCAGATAGAGCTCCTCGATCTTTCGCTGATTGAGAACAAAAAAGATGAGATCTACAGCGAGCTCTTAAAAAAGAAGTCGGAAGGATACCACAGCGTGCTCTTGATGCTCACTGATATAATGAAAGAGGGTACTGAGCTACTCGTGGTTACAGATGAACCGAAAATCGTGGAAAAGGCATTTGGAAAGAGACTCGAGGGAAGGAGTGTCTGGTTGGATAAAGTGATGAGCAGAAAGAAACAGGTCGTACCTCCACTCGAAAAGGCTCTCTCATAGACTAGAGATCATCGAACGCCTTTGCAATTTCGACACCCTTCGATCTGCAGAGTCTTTCAATCTTGTCCGAGACTACTTTCCAATCAATTTTTTTGGCACTTTCTGCAAATTCTTTAGCTTTTCCTGACATGAATGGTTTTGTTCTATACTTGTCGTAGTAAAGCAGGCTTTTTGTAGCCTTTGCTATCTCAACGATTTCTGAAAAGCTTTCTTCGCTAACTCCAGGAATTATGGGACCTAGGAATATCCAAGTTTTTATTCCTTCAGCTGAAATCTTTTCCAATGCTTCTACCCTTTCTCTCGGTGGCGATGCTCCGGGCTCGATAACTTTTGCAACGCTATCTTCAAGCGTTGTTATTGTAAATCCAACATCAACAATCTCTAATTTTGAAATCAGGAGATCCAGATCTCTCAGGACAAGAGAACTCTTTGTCTGAATGCTTGTCCTGAAGTTGCTTTCCAGTAGGATTCTGAGAATTTCCCTCGTTATCCCCTCCTTGGCCTCTATTCTCTGGTAGGCATCCGTGATTGTGCTAAGTCCAACAATTCCTTTCTTCTTTCTCCTGACCTCCTTCGCAAGAACATCAACAATGTTCTCTTTTACAACAACGATTTTACCCCAGTTATCCCTGATACGGGGATCGCTGTATAACCTCGCATAGCAGTATATGCAGCCATGGGAACACCCAATATACGGATTAAGAGTGTAATCGAGTCCCGGCAGATTGCTCTTTCCCAGAGCACTTGAAACCTTTTTTCTTTCTATAAGAAGTTCCATAGAGTCTTCTGCCTCGTGAGATGATCGAAAAGTTTGGAATTTCTAATCCATTCTTCTATTCCGATTTTTGAAAAATTCGATATGTACTCCAGAGCCTCCTGAAGTGTGTTGAATTCGGTAAAATTCTGTTTGAAGCACTTTCTCAGCATTTCCCTTACAAACCAGACACCTATAGGGATCTTGAATCCGGGATAAATTTCTCTCCACAGAATTGCGCCAGACTGTTTTTTAATGCTGCGGAGGTACTCTGCGGTTGCAAGCCTTGACGCGTAGTAACAGCCGCCTAAGGACGCGTAGGTTTTTCTTCCTCTCAAGTCCTCCCAGTCAGTCTCAATGCAGACTTTGTGACCATAGTTCCACGTCGTCTGGGGGAACCATGCTTCTCCCCACTCAAAACACCAGGCGTGGGGAGTTAGAATTACCATAAACAGATTTTTCTTTTCTCTGAGCACAAAAACTCTGTAGTGGTCTAAGATTTCGAAATTCTTGATCTCTTCTATCAGGTGCTTTGAAATCGTGTCATCTACGGCTGTAATCGCCCATCTTGTTGGAACTAGCCTTCTGTTTATACCCAGAGCTCCAGCGGAAAGCATTTTCTGAATATGAGACACGGCAATTCCTTTTTCGTATAAAAGCCTCATGGCGTCAAAGGCACCAAGATCTGTACTCTCATAAACTTCCTCAACGATTTTAGGTGCTTTGGGAGTGCTGCAGATTCTCGCTCGCTTTGCTGGGGCTGAAGGACCCATGGGGGGTGTTGAATCATCGAAGTATATTTTTGGAGTCGGAGGTTTTTCGAAGACAACCTCTAGTTCTACTGGTCTCTCGTAAAGGCTGATCTCCTGAAGAATTTCTGCTTCTTTTGAGCTTGGATTTCTTACGTCTGAAATGAATTGGCCGTGAATAAGGGAGTATCTGAATTCAAGGATTTTCTCTATTTCCATCTCGGTCCAAAGTTCAGGTTTATCGTAAAGCGTTGTATCGCCGACAATCGGCGGTAGAGCGGGGCAAACTCTAACCTTTGGATAGTTTGCCCTTCCGACGAAAATAGACGGCGGTGAAGAGCCGAAGATTTCGGGAGGAAGATTTGTGACTTTTATCCTGTATCCCGAAAGCATCGGGCAATATGGGAGATTGCAGAGCATTCTACCTCTGCAAACAATGCAGAGCTTTGTATCGAGGTTTTCCACACGGAAAATTTTGGGACAAAATTTAAAAATCTTTTTTTACATCGATTGCGTGGAGAGGGCTCTCAGGTTCGTTCTTCTAATGGGAGTTGTTAGTCTTCTCGGCGATGTGGTTTACGAAGGTGCAAGAAGCGTTATCGGGGCTTACCTAGCCACATTTGGAGTTACTGCCGTAATGCTCGGTTTTGTAATTGGACTTGGAGAGTTACTGAGCTACGGTTTTAGGATCTTTGCAGGCCATATTGCTGATAAAACGGGGAGATACTGGGCCCTTACCTTTTTGGGTTATGCGATGATATTTTCAATCCCCCTCATTGCCTTTTTTGACAGCTATGCTGTGGTATTCCTTCTCATAGTTCTTGAAAGACTGGGAAAGGCCCTCCGTTCCCCTGCAAGGGATACACTCCTCTCGTTTGCGACTGCTAAGATGGGCAGAGGAACCGGATTCGGAATACATGAGGCTCTTGATCAGGTTGGCGCCGTAGTCGGGCCATTAATTTTCTTCTTCGCGATTTATTTGGGCCTCGGTTACAGGGAGGGTTTTCTCCTCCTCTTCATCCCCGCAGTATTCATGCTTCTAACGCTCAACTTTGCAAAACTGAGTTATGTTTCCGAAGAAGTGCATAGAGGGGATAAGGGCTCTAAAAAACTTGAAAGAGTTTTCTGGCTCTACATAGCCTTCACGATCCTTGCGGTCGTAGGGTTGGTAAATTTCCAGTTGCTTGCGTATCACTTTAAAGTGAAGTCCGTTTTTTCTGATGAATTAATTCCTCTACTTTACGCTCTTGCAATGGGGATCGATGCAATCTCAGCGCTTCTTGCTGGAAAGGCATTTGACAGAGTTGGATTAAAGTGTTTGACCCTCGTGCCGGTACTGACACCCCTTTCGGCTTTCCTATCCCTACAGTTCAATCCGGTAGCAGGGGTACTCTTATTCGGATTCATTCTTGGGATGCATGAATCTGTTATGCGCGCAGGCGTTGCTGAGCTGAGCGGTGCGGAAAAGAGAGCAACGGCTTATGGACTCCTGAACACGAGCATGGGTGTCGGCTTGTTTGCAGGAAGCTTTTTAATCGGTTTCCTATACGACATTTCAACTGAGGCCGTTATAGTATTTTCACTCGTGACTTCTGTTGCGGCTTTTTCGTTGCTGCTCTTTACGTTGGCCGCGATGAGGACCCGCAGAGCTTAGAAGTGTTTAACTTGTTTTCAGAAATCTAAGTCATGAGCGGTTTCGAATAATTTTAGTTGCTTTCTTAGACTTTAATTCTTAATTCTCGGAGTTTTTCTGCACCACCTTCGCTGTAGCAGTCGAGATTGAGCAAAACAGATCGAAATCCAAGCTCATGAAGTTTTTTTCTGATGTCAAGAATGTTTGTCATTTTGAGAAATTCTTTCATGTCCCCTTCCCCAATTTCGAGCACGGCGATTCCATTGATGTTTCTCACCCGGATCTCTCTAACTCCCGAAATCTTGAGAATGTAATTTTCGGCCTCATCTACCATCCTTAGAACTTCTGCAGTAATCTTGAATCCAAATGGTATCCGAGTTGCCAAGCAAGAGAGCGACGGAGAATCGTGAACTGACAATCCTAGAAATCTTGCAATCTCTCTTATTTCCTCCTTTTCGAAACCGAATTTTACCCAAGGGCTTATAACGTTCTTTTCCTCCTTCACAGCCCTGAAACCTGGCCTTTCCTTTCTTAGATCTGTAGAATTTGTCCCCTCAAAAATAACCTCGAAATCTTTTTTTTCTGCAAAAGAAACCAAAGTTTTCAGCATCTCTTTCTTGCAAAAGTAACATCTATCCCTCGAATTTTCAGTGAATTCTGTTAGGCTAAGCAAGTCCAACGTGATAAACTCGTGTTCCAATCCTATTTCCCTCGCTAAGACGATTGCCTGTTCTATTTCTCTGCTGGGAGTTGCTTGAGATCTGATCGTTACAGCAAGAACCCTTTCAATTTCCTGCTTGCAAATCGCTGCAAGCGTTGCGCTATCTACACCACCACTAAAGGCTATAAGAGCATTTTTAAAGCCTTTTAAGAAATCCCTTAGCTTTTCGAGTTTTTCTGTGGTTTCACTTTTCATACTTCTCGATTATCTCCCTGAAGGCATTCAGTACGTATTCTATCTCCTCTTTGCTCAGGCCGTAGGTTGAAAGCTTGAAATGCTTGGTGAGCCCCGGCTTTATCCCGTGGATCCTCCTGCTTTTTAACTCTTTGTAAAGGAAGAATCTGCCATCCTTGACCTTTTTAGAGATCTCAAAGAGCTTTTCCGATGAGAAAAACATGAGGTCGTGGTTGTGTGGTTTCTCTCCGAGTTGTAGAACGCCGATTTCTTCCATTTTTGAGGAAAAGTATCTTGCTTTTTCGACCTCCTCCCTCCACCTTTCAACCCTTTTTTTAACGGCTGGAAAAGAGGCAATGAGCGTGATCAAGCTCACACCCCTTGCTGTGCAGCCTAAAAGCTCGATTTCCTTGTTTTTGTATTTGCTCGATCTTTTTAGAACTATCTCTTCCCATTCGCTTTTCATTCCAAGCACACCAACAGGTCCGCTGGAGGCCATCGACTTATGCCCGCTTCCGACGATGAAGTCCGCTCCTATCTCTTTAAGCTTCAGAGGCATCCTTCCAACAGCATAGGCACCGTTCAATAGCAGAGGAATGCCGTGAGATTTACAGATCTCTGCGATCTTCTTTGCATCTGGCAAATTTCCGTAATTTCCGTCAGGATACGTGATTAAAGCCAAGGCTATCTCCCCTTTTCTTTCAGTCTCTTCGATTACTTCTTCAAATTTGTCAGGCTTTATCAAATAATCAGGATAACCAGTGTTAGGTACTTCGGCGATATTTAGCCCTGCTCTTTCGGCTGAGATGTAACTTGAATAGTGCGCATTTCCGTCAAGAATTACCCAAGCATCTTTTTTTGCAAGTGCATGCATTATCGCAAACATACCTTCTCTCGCGCCCGTCGTGATTCTTGCAACATCGCACCCTAAAAATTCGGGCAGTTCTTTGTGAACGAAATCGTAAATTGGTGGCGTTCTTATTTCGTCTAGCCTTCCTTGGCAGAAATCGCAGATGCTATAACCATCTCCCCATTCCAGAAGGGCTTGTTTGGCCTCTTCAGTCAATTTTCCTCCAGTTTGCAGGGGATCGATGTTAATGAAATCCTTTGTTTGCCTCTTGAGCATGGAGGATTTCTTCTCAAAATAAAAAATTTTTCGCGGTTACTGAAAGTTTTATTTTCAAGGCCTGATTAGATCTGTGAAGCTGCCACCCTCCATGAGGAGTAGAAAAAGATATATTGCCTTCAGGATTATAAATAGAGGAAGGGTAGATGAAAAAGCGGTATCCGAGGCGATGGTAAAAAATCTCACCGCGTTGTTTGGTGAAGTTTGCGCGGTGGAAAGCGGCTTAAAGCTTGAAGAATTCGATGGAGAGAAGGGGGTCGTGAGGTGCAATCTTGAAGCGCTGGATCGTGTGATGATAGCGATCACGCTAATAGATCGAATTGGCGAGGAAAATGTTGCTCCGCTAACTCTTGGAGTTAGCGGAACGCTGAAAGGATGTAGGAAAAAATTGGGGGTGAAAGTATGAATCTTCCACAGATGGGATATGATAGGGCTATAACAGTATTCAGCCCAGACGGGAGACTATTTCAGGTTGAGTACGCAAGGGAAGCCGTGAAGCGTGGAGCGACCGCTGTGGGCATTAAGGTCAGAGAAGGAGTGATTCTCCTCGCGGATAGGAGAGTAGGGAGCAAGTTGCTTGAGGCAGATACGATAGAGAAGATATACAAAATCGATGATCACATATGTGCCGCAACTTCTGGGCTCGTTGCAGATGCGAGGGTTCTAATCGATAGGGCAAGAATCGAGGCTCAGATAAACCGCCTTACGTACGAAGAGCCTATAACTGTGAAGGAACTTGCAAAGAGAATATGCGACTTTAAGCAGCAGTTCACGCAGTACGGGGGTGTTAGACCATTTGGAGTCTCCCTTCTGATTGCAGGCGTTGATAAGGTTCCAAAGTTATACGAAACCGATCCAAGCGGTGCACTACTAGAATATAAGGCCACGGCAATAGGAATGGGAAGAAACGTGGTCGTTGAATTCTTTGAAAAAGAGTACCGCGAAGACTTGAGTTTCGAGGATGCCATGATTTTGGCTCTTGTAGCAATCGGAAAAAGCATCGAGAGCGAGATAAACCCCGAAGACGTAGAGGTAGGCTACGTGAAGACGGATGAGAAGTTATACAGAGAAATGGAAGTTGAGGATCTGAGAAAATACGTAGAGAAGGCAAATGAAAGAATCAGAGAAGAGCTGAAGAAGTAGTATGGTCTCCCTTGAAAAGGCTGTAATTGCCAAAATAAAGAAAGCGGGGAACGATTACGAGGTTTTGGTCGATCCTTACTTAGCTAGGGATTTGAAAGAGGGAAAGGAGGTAGACTTTGAGGAGCTTCTCGCTGTTGAGGAGGTATTCAAGAACTCAAGAAAGGGGGAAAGAGCTTCAGCAGAGGAGCTCCAAAAGGTCTTCGGTACAACAAATCCAAGAGAAATAGCCAGAATTATAATAACTGAAGGGGAAGTCCAAATCACTGCAGAACAGAGAAGAGAGATGCTTGAGGCAAAAAAGAAGCAAATAATCACCTTTATAAGCAGAAATTCAATAGATCCAAGGACGAACGCTCCTCATCCACCTGCAAGAATTGAAAGGGCTCTTGAAGAGGCCAGGGTGCATGTGGATATATTCAAACCCGTCGAGGCACAGATAAAGGATATTGTTAAGGCTTTAAAGCCTATCTTGCCCTTAAAGTTTGAAGAAATGGAGATAGCGATAAAAATACCACCAGAATATACAGGAAAAGCAATATCAGCGCTTTACAACTTTGGAGGGGTTACGAAAGAGGAGTGGCAAAGGGACGGCAGCTGGATCTGTGTTATGAGGATTCCCTCTGGAATGTACGGAGAGCTGATGGATCTACTCGGGAAGATAAGCAAGGGAGAAGCGTTGACTAAGATTTTGAGGAGGATAGGATGAGAAAAATCGTGCTGCCAGGAGACCTTCTGGCGTCAAATCCAAAGCTTGCGGGTTATGGTACGTATGTTGAAGGAGACAAGGTCTACGCGAGAATAATTGGAATCTATGAGCAGACCGACAACTCAATTAGAGTCATCCCGCTGAAAGGAAAGTATAATCCCTCTGCAGGAGATACCATCATCGGCATAGTTAGAGAGGTAATCTCAAATGGCTGGAATGTCGACATTAATTCCCCGTATCAGGCTTTTTTGCCGGTAAGCGAGAATCCTGAAGCTAAACCAGGAAAAAAGCTGAATGAGGTTCTTGATATTGGTGATGCGATTATTGCGAAGGTGATGAGTATAGATCCCAGAATGAGAGTTACGATTACGATGAAGGATAAAATTTGCAGGGCCATAAGATTTGGAAGAATCGTCGCTATAAATCCGGCTAGGGTTCCTAGAGTTATAGGCAAGAAGGGCAGCATGATCAAACTCATTAAGAGCGAGCTTGACGTTCAGATCGTAGTAGGCCAGAATGGTCTGATCTGGCTCAATGGAGATCGGAAAAAGGTTGCAATCGCTGAGGAGGTAATCTACATTATTGAGGAAGAAGCCCATACGGACGGGCTTACAGACAGGGTTGGAGAATTTATAAGGAGGAGAAAGAATGTCCAGACCTGATAAATTTATTATTGACGGGAAGAGACTGGATGGAAGGCTTCCAGATCAGCTGAGGCCAATAAAGATTGAGGTAGACGTTCTGAAAAGGGCGGATGGTTCTTGCTATATTGAAATGGGCAAGAACAAGGTTGTTGCGGCAGTTTATGGTCCGAGGGAAGCATTTCCAAGACACATTCAGGACCCGAGCAAGGTAGTTGTGCGTTACCGCTACAACATGGCTCCTTTCAGCGTTGAAGAGCGCAAGCGACCTGGACCAGACAGGAGGAGCATTGAGATCTCGAAGGTAAGCAAAGAAGCCTTCGAGGCAGTCATAATGAAAGAGCTATTTCCAAGAAGCGTTGTGGACATATTTGTTGAAGTTCTTCAAGCTGACGCTGGAAGCAGAACTGCGTGCATAAATGCAGCGAGTGTAGCGCTGGTCGATGCGGGAATCCCGATGAAGGGTATGCTAACCTCAGTCGCCGTTGCTAAAGTTGATGGAGTACTGGTTCTAGACCCAATGAAAGAAGAGGATAACTTTGGGGAGGCAGATATGCCTTTTGCCTTCCTTATACGCGGTGGAAAGATAGAATCCGTTGCCCTTCTTCAGATGGACGGCAGAATGACCAGAACAGAGATAAAAGAAGCCCTTAATTTGGCTAAAAAGGGCGCTATGGAGATCTACAATCTTCAAAGGGAAGCAATAATGAAGCAGTTTGTCGAGGGGGGAGAAGAGAATGCCTGAGGATATACTGGTCGATATAAAAAAGGACTATGTTCTTTCTAAGCTGAGAGATAATGAGCGAATCGATGGAAGGAAGTTCGACGAATTTAGAAAAGTTGAAATAAAAACAGGAATTATTGAGAAGGCCGAAGGGTCGGCTTTAGTCAAACTAGGAAACACCCAAGTTCTCGTTGGAATCAAAATGCAACCCGGTGAACCTTTTCCCGATACACCGGATAAGGGAATCATAATCGTGAATGCTGAACTCGTCCCTTTGGCTTCACCAACATTCGAGCCCGGACCACCTGATGAGATCTCAATTGAGCTTGCAAGGGTTGTAGATCGTGGGATAAGAGAGAGCGAGGCGGTGGATTTGTCTAAACTCTGCATAGAGGCGGGAAAAAATGTTTGGATGGTTTTTGTTGATATCCATGCTCTTGACGATGACGGAAATCTGCTTGACGCGTCTGCAATTGCATCGATAGCAGCGCTGATGAACACTAAAGTTCCGGCGAGCAGATTCGGGTTGGGAGGAGATTTTGAATTGCCAATAAACGATGTTCCGATCTCTGTAACTTCCTTGGTAGTTGGAGATAAGTTTTTGGTTGACCCTTCAAGAGACGAGCTTAGCATTGGCAACACCACGCTTACTGTGACAGTTGACAGGGACGATAACATAGTTGCAATGCAGAAAAGTGGGGATTACTTGCTGAGCGAAAGCCTTCTGGATCAGATAGTTGAAGCCAGTATAAGGGTATCCAGGAAGATCAGAGAAAATCTGCTTTCGCAGGTATCAAAGTGCTGAGAGAATTTCATCGATGTTTTTTATTTCCTCTTCTACCTTTGCAATTGCAGAGCTGCAGTCTAAGAACTGTAGCTTGCTTTGGCACTGGGGGCAAACGAAGTTCAGGGATATTGCATCATCGTAGCTAACTTTCACGCACATATTTGGGCAAATATAATGGATTGCGTTTTTTTCAGCTTCTAGCTTCTTTAAAAGTTTCTCTTTCGTCTTTTCAAGTTCTCTCTTCAGAATCAGGCGGGCTTTGTCGTAATTCAGCTTCCAATAATATTCCATCCATCCAGTTTCATCATCCTTTTTCCTGCGGTATTCCGCGAGCCCCAGTTCATACATGGCAAAGAGAGCTTTTCTAATCTCGTTAATCTCGACCCCTAACTCAAGTGCCAGTTGATCATCGGTAAATTCATCTTTTATATCTAGCGAATATAAAATTGCTCCTATTTCACCTGCGACCCTCGAGATCAGTTCCCCAATAAGTTCTTCTCTTTTGGTCAGCACTTTCACATTACTAATATTATCCTTCCCATATTTTAATGTTGCGTGTCCAAACTGTTACAACTGAAAGCCTTATCCTTCAGGCGGAGAGGAGGTCAGCAAGTTTTTAAATACAAACTGACCACTCTTGAACCATGAAAGAAGTCCCGCTTCCAGAGATCAACATAGGCCTCGTTGGTCACGTTGATCACGGTAAAACGACTCTTGTAGCTGCATTGAGTGGAGTTTGGACAGATAGACACAGCGAAGAAATAAAGAGAGGAATATCTATAAAGCTCGGTTACGCTGACGCAACTTTCAGGAAGTGTCCAGAATGTAAGGGTGTCGAGGCTTTTACGACAGAACCCGTATGTCCTATCCATGGTGTTGAAACAGAAATACTCAGGACTGTGAGTTTTGTCGACAGTCCCGGGCACGAAATGCTCATGGCAACAATGCTTAGCGGCGCAGCAATTATGGATGGTGCAGTACTGGTAATCGCTGCAAACGAAAAATGTCCAAGACCTCAGACAAGGGAACACTTGTACGCTCTTGAGATAATCGGCGTTAAGAAGATCATTATCGCTCAGAACAAGATCGACATAGTCCCTAAGGAGAGGATTTTGGAGAATTACAAGGAGATAAAGGAATTCGTTAAAGGAACTATAGCGGAGAACGCTCCAATTATCCCCCTGTCTGCTCAGCAGAAAGTGAATATCGACGCTCTTATTAAAGCAATCGAGGAGACAATTCCGACCCCCGAGAGGGATCTTAACTCCCCACCATTGATGCAGATAGCGAGAAGTTTCGACGTCAACAGGCCCAAAACGAAGCCCGAGAATCTGGTTGGTGGAGTTGTTGGTGGTAGCCTGATGAGAGGTAGGCTCAAGGTAGGAGACGAAATTGAGATTAGACCCGGTATAAAAAAGGACAAGGACTGGGAACCCATAACGAGTGTTGTGGAAAGCATAATGGCTTCTGGGAGACAGGTAGAAGAAGCAACGCCTGGGGGACTGATAGGCGTTGCCACAAAGCTTGATCCATTCTTGACAAAAGCGGATGCGATGGTTGGAAACGTCCTTGGGCATCCGAATAAGCTGCCGCCGGTTTTAAAGGATTTCACGATGGAAATTCAGTTGTTCGAGAGGGTAGTAGGTTTGGAGGAGGATTTGGCAGTAGATAAAATAAAAATGAACGAACCTCTTATGCTAGCTGTGGGCACTTCTATAACGCTCGGTGAGGTCAAGTCTGTAAGGGACAATGTGGTTGAAGTATCTTTACGAAGACCTGTTTGTGGTGAAAGAGGATGGAGAGTTGCGATAAGCAGAAGGGTAGGGGGGAGATGGAGGCTGATAGGTTCAGGAATTCTTGTGTGATATTCGATACAAATGCGTTAATCTACGCAGTGAAAAACAGGTTGGATTTTTCCAATTTTAGGCTAGTAGTTCCTAGAGCAGTTGTCAATGAGCTGAGGGTGCTTGAGGAGAAACTAACTGGCAATGAAAAAACAGCAGTGAAGGTGGTTTTGAAGCTGATCGAGAAAGCAGAGATAGTTGAAAGTCAAGAAGGTGATGAGGGAATTCTCGAAGTTGCCAAAAGGTTGGGCTGTGGTATAGTCACTAACGACAAAGAGCTTAGAAGAAAGGCCGAAAAACTTGGACTAGCCGTGGGTTATGTCAAGCTTGGGAGAATAGTTTTTTAAAAAGCAGAACCTTTTAGCGGGACTGATATTTTTGTAGAATCTCTCTAAGCTCGACGACTTTCCCGATTACGATAATTGCTGGAGCTGTGATACTCTGCTTCTTGACCTTGTCGACAATATCTCGCAAGGTTCCTACAACGACCCTCTCTTCCCTTGAGAACCCTTTTTCAATAACTGCCACGGGTGTTTCGGGATCTTTTCCGTTTTCAACGAGATTCCTGCAAATTCCATCTATGTTGGATAGACCCATTAGGACTACAATTGTTGCATTTAGTTTTGCTAAAGCACCCCAGTTTAATCTCTCCCGGCTCTCCTGCCCAGTGATGAATACCACTGCTGGATCGTAACCGCGGTAGGTGATCGGAATACCTGCATTTCCTGGAACTGCAATCGCCGAGCTTATTCCGGGAATGTATTCAAAATTCACACCCTCTTTAGCTAAAAACTCTGCTTCTTCCCCGCCTCTGCCAAAAACGAATGGGTCACCTCCCTTTAGTCTGACCACAATCTTACCTGATCTGGCTAATTCTACCATCATCCTGTTTATTTCTTCCTGCTCAAACTTATGTGCTCCCCTTCTTTTTCCGACACTTATGAGTTCGGCTTTAGTCTCTTTAAGAAGTTCCGTAACCTCTCCAATTAACTCGTCGTAAAGTATGACGTCTGCTTTTTTTATAACTTCGAGAGCCCTCAGAGTTAGTAAATCCACCTTTCCAGGCCCTGCACCGACAATGTAGACCTTACCCACCATCTTTCAACTCCTTCGCGATTTCAATCGCATCTTTTAATGCAGAATTCTTGTCAAGAGTTCTTTCAACTCTTGTGTATCTTCCAGCAAGTATTTCGCAGATAACTCTAACTTTTCCTCCTTTGACCTCCGCATAGACTCCAAAAGGAACCGCACATCCAAAGCCCAATTCTCTGGCAATTGTCCTCTCCACTTGAGCCGAAAGCCATGTTTCCTCGTCATTCATGAATGAAACGAGCCACTCTTCCCCCTCCCTCGTTGAGATGGCTATGACTCCTTGGTTTGGCGGGGGAACGATTAAGTCTGGCGGAAAGCGCTGGTATTCAAGTCTCAGCCCTAGCCTCTGAATTCCCGCTTCGGCAACTATTATAGCGTCATACAGCCCTTCTCGAAGCTTTCTAAGTCTGGTATCTAGGTTCCCTCGAAGATTTTCGAAAGTTAAATCTTTCCTCAATCTCAAAAACTGGGCCCTTCTGCGAAGGCTTGAGGTCCCAACCTTTGCATTCTCGCAAAGTTCTTCCAGTTTCTCGTTGTTCCGGGAAATGAGGGCGTCACATGGGCTATCCCTTTTTAACACTGCCGCTATCTTTGTTCCAGGAACCCTCTGACTTGGAACATCCTTGTAGCTGTGAACGGCTATGTCGATATCCCCTCTAGCTAGTGCCGTGTCGATGGCCCTGACAAATGCACCCATTCCCTTGAACTCGTGCAGTGGCCTATCCCTCATTATGTCGCCTGCAGTCTTAATCGTCTTTATCTCTACTTCGTACCCCTCTTTTTCTAGTTTCTCGACAACAATTCGGGTCTGAGCCAGAGCGAGCTTGCTTCCGCGAGTACCCACTCGAAGCTTCATATCGCACTGCTGAAAGCTTCGATCGTCCTTTCGATATCCTCTTCGGTGTGAGCGTAGCTCATAAAGCAGCTCTCGAACTGTGAAGGCGGGAAAAATACACCGTGTTCAAGTAATTTCCGGAAGAAGTTCATATAGGCCTCTTTGTTTAGCCTAAGTGCTTCATGATAATTCTTTGGGGTTTTTCCAAAGTAGATACAGAACATAGAGGAAATCTGGCCCAGCTCAATACCTTCCTTGTCGTTTAGCAAATCTCTAATTCCGCAGCAGAGTTTTTTAGTCTTTTCAGCTGTTCTCTCAACAATTCTGTCCCTTTCTAATATCTTAACCGTTGTATAGCCAGCTATTAAGCTCATGGGGTTTCCGCTAAAAGTTCCGGCCTGATAAACGTCTCCTGAAGGTGAGATCCTGCTCATAATCTCCTTTCTCCCTCCATATATCCCAATAGGAAATCCGCCCCCTGCAATCTTGCCTAACGTCGTGATATCCGGTTTTACGCCGTAGCACTCCTGAGCTCCGCCAAGAGAAAGTCTGAAGCCTGTGATTATTTCATCAAAGATTAGAAGAACGTCGTTCTCTTTGGTTATTCTTCTAACTTCCTTGAGGTAGTCACCTTCCGGAATTATTAGTGCGGAGTTACCCATAACGGGCTCCATTATTACGCAGGCAACGTCTTTATTTTTTTCAAGCAGTTCTGAAAGCTTTTCCGTATCATTGAATGGAACTTGAAGAGTGTTTTTTACGAAATCGCTTGGAACGCCTGCAGAGTTCGGTATACCGAATGTAGTTGCCCCGCTTCCGGCTTTCACGAGCACGGCGTCGTGTGAACCGTGGAAGCTTCCTTCGATTTTCACGATTTTGTCTTTTCCAGTAAAACCCCTTGCTAGTCTGAGAGCCGACATCGTCGCCTCGCTGCCGGTGTTTACGAATCTTAGCATTTCTATGGATGGATAGAATTTTCTTATCAGTTTCGCGTATTTCACCTCAAGCTCAATGGGGGTCCCATAAAGCCATCCCCTCTCTAGCTGCTCCTTCAGAGCATCTTTCACTTCTGGATTTGCATGTCCCAGAATTAAAGCTCCGTAGGCCAGACAGTAATCTATGAACTCGTTTCCATCGACATCGAAAAGTTTAGAGCCGGCCGCCTTTGAGACGTAAAACGGATTCGGCTTGAAAGCTCTTACGGGGCTGCTGACACCTCCTGGCATGAGCTCGATTGCTTCCTTGTACAGCCTGCTGGACTTTTCCGTTTGCATGTAGAAACTTTTCGATATTGTTTAAAATTCCTTTCACAACTGGGAAGCCTCGCCCTTCAGCGGGATGAGCTCAGCGATAGAAAGAAATAAGTATAGGTAAATCTAGCTGCGATTGTGAGAAGGCTTAAAATGATCCTAGCTCTACTGCTTCTCTCTCTCGCTTTAACGTCGCTTTATTTTCTCCCTTCCGAGAGAAGCGATAGCCCTGCTATTCTTAGTTACAGGGTCGTAAGAACTTTTCCGCATGATCCAAATGCTTTCACGCAGGGCTTAGTTTATGAAAACGGCAGCCTTTACGAAAGTACGGGCCTTTACGGATGTTCAACGATCCGGAGAGTCGATCTTGAAACGGGTAGAATCTTGCAGATTAGGAACCTTCCAGCCAATTATTTTGGTGAGGGAATCGCAATCGTCGGCGATAGGATCATCCAGCTCACATGGAGAGAGCACAGAGGTTTCGTTTATGATAAGAAAACCTTTGAACTTCTTGAGGAATTCAGTTATCCAACTGAGGGTTGGGGGCTGACTTTTGACGGTAAAAGGCTCATAATGAGCGACGGTTCTTCCACCCTCTACTTTATGGATCCCAGTACATTCGAAATTCTTGGTAAGATTGAAGTTCATGACGGAAAAAAGGCGGTAGACAGACTTAATGAGCTCGAATTCATTGAAGG